>JALZUT010000083.1 GCA_023300575.1 Olleya sp. | reverse complement strand
TAACATCCACAAGCTTAAACTAATCTCTAACACGCAACAAACCAAACGTGTTGGTATGATTGGTTACGGATTAGAGATTGTAGAGTATATTAGTTATTAAAGCGCATTTTTAATAGCCTCAACCATAAATTGAGCGCGTTCTTTAACTTGAGCTTCCGTCCAAGACAACTTTATTAAACAAGATATATTTCTACCAATAAAGTGATCTGATTTCTCAAACGTTTTGTGTTGTAGATATGCCATACCCTCTTTAACTTCTTTAGAAACTGGATACAATGTTTTTAAATCTTTTAGATGTTCCCATTTTCTAATATAATGCCAATTATTATCATAATAATGAAAACAAACATCAACACCTTTTTCTTTAAATAAAGACGACACTTTACGTGTGATTTCTAAGTTGGGTAAAAAGAAATTTAAAAACGCGTAACTCTCTTCTCCTCCTTCAGGAACCGTTCTAAAAGTTACTTCTGGTATTACAGAAAGTGCTTCTCTAAGAATCGTGTAATTTTTTTTCTGAACACCAATAAACTCTTCTAAACGTCTTACTTGTGCTAAACCTACTGCTGCGCTTAATTCTGAAATTCTAAAATTATATCCCAAATAAGGATGACTTTCTGCTCCTCTATCGTTTCCAATATGATCATGTCCATGATCTGTAAAAAGATCAGCGTTTTTAGCGTATACAGAGTTATTGGTTACAACTGCACCACCTTCTCCACAAGTCATTGTCTTTACAAAGTCAAAAGAAAAGCAACCTAAATCTCCATAAGTTCCTAAATATTTTCCTTTATAAGTACCACCAATTGCTTGACAAGCATCTTCAACTAGTTTTAAATTATTGGCATCACAAATAGCTTTCAAAGCGTCTAGATCAGCCATACTACCACACATATGCACTGGCATTACTGCTTTAGTTTTAGATGTAATAGCTTGCTTAACAGCGTCTGGGTCTAATGTTAATGTATCATCAATATCAACTAATACAGGAACTGCACCTAACATCATTATGGCTTCAAAACTAGCAACAAAAGTAAAACATGGCATTATCACCTCATCTCCTGCTCCCACACCTGCTAAGGCTAAGGCTACAGACACTGCTGCAGTACCATTAGTTACTAATTGTGCATGTTTAACTTGTAATGTGTCTTGTAATTCAGACTCTAAAGATTGTGCCTTATAATGTCCATTTCGCATAGCATCAAAACCATAACGCATTAATACTCCGTTGTCTAAAACATCTTGTACTTCTTTTCGCTCTAAATCTCCAAAGCGTTCAAATCCTGGCATGTAGTCTATTTTTTTATTTAATAATCAAATTTAACTGAATTTACGCCAATAAAAAAACGTCTAAAAAATTAATTTTAGACGTTTTGATTATTGTTTTATTTAGCCTTAATAATTCTCTAAAATTGAGTCTATAAAAGCAAAGTGACGATCGGTTTCTCTTAAAAAAGTATAACCAGATAATTCACCTATTTTATGTAATTTATCGTTTAAAGCAACAAGATTAGGATATCCACCAGAAGAATTAAATTTACTAACTACTGCTTCATTTTTCTTTTTTTGCTCTGATGAAATAATATCACTTCGTCTTGGCATATCAACCATTAAAAGCACAAAGTTTTCAGACTTATCTATAAAAGATTCAGAATTAAAGAAATCCTTTTTTAACATTTTACATGGCGCACACCAATCGCTACCAGTAAAGTAAACAAGTATGGGTTTTTTAGTGTCAGACGATTTTGTTTTGGCTTCATCTAAATCGGTTAACCAATTTAAGTTAGAAGCATAATCTTCCTCTTCTTCTTGTGCTATAGCTAAAGGTGCTATACACAACATAAATAAAAGTAATATATTTTTCATTTTTAAAGATTTAAAGCTAAACAAAAGTACTGTTTTTTATTAAATAACAACAACCTTGCCAATTTATTGCTTTACCATAAAGATTACACTCTCTTTAGTAGGTTTACGCACTTTTTTAAGCTTAGACATAAAATCCTCTTCTGCTCTGTAACCAATTGGCATAACTAAAACGGATTTTAAATTAAGTGACTTTAAATTTAATAACGCATCATATTTTTCTGGTAAAAAACCTTCCATAGGACATGCATCAATATTTTTTAATGCACAAACAGTAAGTAAATTACCCATTGTCAAATAAGCTTGTTTTATAGCCCAACTCTCTTTTTTTTCTTGTGTTTTATTTTTAAAATCTTCAATTACAAAGGTTTTAAACGGATTTAAAATTTCATCATCAGTATTTCTAATCGCTTTTATTCTATCAAAATATGATGAAATAAACTCGGTATCTATTTTAGTTTCTATACAAAACACCAAAAGGTGTGAGGCTTCTCCAACTTGCTTTTGATTAAACGAAAACGGAATTAATTGTTCTTGTAACGCTTTATCCTCAATCACAATAAGCTTAAGAGGCTGTAAACCGTAAGATGTAGCTGTTAGGTTAAAAGCTTCTGTAATAGTCTTTATGTCTTCCTTAGGAACTTGTTTTTCTGCATCAAAACTTTTTGTTGCATAACGCCAATTTAGTTGTTCTATAATGTCCATAATTTCATTTTTAACAAAAATAAAGTTTAAGTAATCAATTGTACTCAAAAAACTGATAGATTTAAATTATAATTCTATTTAAAGTATTACAAAAGCAGAATATTAATTTTTTAAAAAAAATTCTATTTTTTATTTGAATAGAACTAAAAACCTATCTATATTTGCACTCGCATTTGGGTAATACCAATGAGACACTACTGGAGAGTTG
>JALZUT010000082.1 GCA_023300575.1 Olleya sp. | reverse complement strand
ACCAATAGTGTAATGATTTTCCACTTAAGTTCATGTAAGTACTTGGTTTAAGTAGAATAAAAGTTCTGCCTTTAAGTTTGTAAGTTGTGATGTCTCCTAATTTTTCAGTTTTAAAAGAAAGTGATTCTTTTTCTGCTAAAAAGTCTAAAACTTTAAAACCTATGTTATGTCTTGTGTTTTCATATTTTTCGCCAATATTACCAAGACCTACAATTAGAAATTTTTTCATTGGATGTAATTCTTCAACTACGTTGTTAGTGTTTTTTGAACTAAATATAGATTTAATAAATGCCCACATCAAAGTTGATTTTAGTCAAAAATAAAAAAGCATTCTGAATTAACAGAATGCTTTGATTTATTATTTAGAAATAGTATTTATTCTGCAGCAGCTTCTGTTGCTGGAGCATCTCCTTCAGCACCTTCTTCATCTTCATCTTCTACTTGTACAATTGCAGCTCTAGAACGTCTAACTAAACATACTACAGTATTGTCTGGATGCATAAATTTAAAACCTTCACTCTCTAAAGTAGTAATGTATAATTTATTACCAATTTTAAGTTCAGAAATTTCTACATCTATAAAATCTGGTAAGTTACCAGGTATAGCTTTAACTTTTAAGCTACGGTTATTTTTACGTAAAACACCACCAGCTCTAACTCCAGCAGGTATTCCAATAAAGTTAACTGGAATTTCCATAGTTACTTCTTTATCTGGGAATGTTTGGTAGAAATCTATGTGTAAGATTCTGTCTGTTACTGGGTGAAATTGGATGTCTTGTAAGATAGCATCAAATTTTTCACCACTTTCTAACTCAATAACAACTGTATGCGCATTAGGCGTGTATACAAGTTTTGAGAAGGCTAATTCTGGTGCAGAGAAATGCACTTGGTTGTCTCCTCCGTATAATACGCAAGGAACCTGACCAGCATTACGTAAGGCTTTTGTTATCTTTTTGCCTACGCTTTCTCTTTTGGATCCGTTGATTGTAATTGATTTCATTTTTATTTATATATAATTATTAATATTCTTGGTTTCATTTTTAATACTAGTAAAAAACTACATTAAAAATTTAGAGCTAATTGATTTGTTGTAGTGTACATTTTGCATGACTTCTGCAAATAAAGTAGCACAGCTTAATACTTTTATTTTTTTACTTTCTTGTTTAACAGGGATTGAATCTGTTACGATTAATTCTTCTAATTTAGAATTTTCGATACGCTCATAAGCATTACCAGATAATATAGGATGTGTACAAATAGCTCTAACGCTTAATGCGCCACGTTCCATCATTAAATCTGCTGCTTTAGTTAATGTTCCTGCTGTGTCAACCATATCATCTACTAAAACTACGTTTTTACCTGTTACATCACCAATTAATTCCATGTGCGAAATCACATTAGCTTTAGCACGTTGCTTATAGCAAATTACCACATCACTTTCTAAAGCTTTAGAATAAGCATAAGCACGTTTTGATCCTCCCATATCTGGAGATGCTATAGTTAAATTGTCTAGATTTAATTGTTTTAAATAGGGTAAAAATATAGTGGAAGCAAATAAATGATCTACTGGTTTTTCAAAAAAACCTTGTATTTGATCAGCATGTAAATCCATTGTTATAATCCTAGTTGCGCCTGCTACTTCTAACATTTTTGCTACTAATTTTGCAGCAATTGGTACCCTAGGTTTGTCTTTTCTATCTTGTCTTGCCCAACCAAAGTACGGTAAAACTGCAGTGATATGTCTAGCAGATGCGCGTTTTGCAGCATCTATCATTAATAACATTTCCATTAAGTTTTCAGAGCTTGGATTTGTAGATCCAATAATAAAAATACGTGTTCCTCTAATAGATTCTTCATATGATGGTTGAAACTCTCCATCACTATAAGTAGAAGTAATAACCTTACCTAAATCAGTTCCATAAGCAGCTGCAATGTTCTCGGCTAAGGCTTTACTTTGCGTAATCGAAAATATTTTAGCTTCTGGCTTAGTGTTTGACATTGTTAAAAGGTTGTTAGGTAGCTTTTTACACTACGTGTTTTTTAATGAGGTGCAAATTTAGTATAATTTTTGAGCTTTAAAAGAGATTAGCACCTATTTTTAGGTGTTTTATATAAAATATATTTATTTTTGTCAACTCTAATTGCTCAAGTGGCGGAATTGGTAGACGCGTCGGATTCAAAATCCGATTCTTCGGAGTGTGGGTTCGATTCCCACCTTGAGTACAAAAAAAGACTATATCTAATTGATTTTTAATTAGTTGTAGTCTTTTTTATTTAGAAGAATCTCTTACAACAATATCGGTTTCTACAACTTCAGTTTTAATAGTTGTAGTTTTATTTTGTAGCTTATCTATTAAAATTTCGGTTGCTTTTTCGCCCATTATTTCGGCATGCTGACTTATTGTGCTTAATCTAGGGTTAGAGTGTCTCGCTAAAATCCCGTTAGAAAATGCTAAAACAGATAACTCTTGCGGTATTTTAAGATCTTTTTCTTGTGCTGTTCTTAGTATTGCAATCGCAACAGACTCATTAGATGTAATTACAGCATCAAATTTTTGATTAAAAAGCGGAGCAACTATTACATCATGCTTTTTGTAGTAAGGCTCGTGGGTTCTAATTATAAGGTTTTCATCTACTTCTAAATTATTTGCTTTCAAACCTTTTAAATAACCTTCATGTCTTAATTTACCTAGACTTAACTCTTTATCTACAGAGACGTAAGCTATTTTTTTAGCCCCTTTTTTATGTAAATAAGTGACCGCATCTGCAGATGCAGTTACATCATTTGCAATTACTTTATCACATTCTATTTCATTGATTACACGATCAAACATAACAAGAGGTATTTCTTTGTCTATACAAGACTTAAAATGACTATATTCTTGTTTTAATTCTGTTTGCTCAGAGACCGACACAATAAAACCATCTATCGCTCCTGTAGAAAGCGTTTCTAGGGTCTCTACTTCCTTTAAATGCGACTCGTTAGTTATACAAGTAATAACTTTGTAATCTCTATCATTAGCCGTTTTTTCAATTCCTTTTAAAACTTGAGCAAAATAATAATTTAACATGTTAGGTATAATGACACCAATAGTTTTAGTTTGACCAGATTTAAGGTTTCTAGCTATTATGTTAGGTTTATAGTTGTGTAGCGCTGCAAGTTCTTTTACTTTTACTTTGGTGTCCTCGCTAATCTCTTCACTATTATTAAGTGCCTTAGAAATTGTAGAAATCGAAACTCCTAAAATTTTAGCTAACTCTTTAAGTGTAATATTACCTCTGCTCATTTAAATAATTGATTAGTTGAACTAAAAGTACAAATATCTAATTTAATATCCATAAAAGCCTATAGGTTTAAGTTATTAAGTAGAAAATTTATATAGTTTACAAGGATATACTTTTTGTTTATATTTACAACTCCCAAAATTTAATAATTATGTTACAACAATTCTGGCAAAATACGCAATTTGGTATCAATCACGTTTTAGATATTAATGCTTATGACCATGTTTTATTTTTAATTGTACTAGCTATACCGTATATCTTTAAAGACGGAAAGCGCATACTACTATTGGTTACTATGTTTACCGTTGGTCATATGTTATCCTTGATTTTAGCTATATTCGGTAATGTGAGAGTAGATGCTAATTTAGTCGAATTTTTAATTCCTTTATCGATTTTTATTATTGCTATTTACAATGTTTTTACCGCAGGAAAAACTTCAAAATCACAAAAAATAGGGTTGTTATTTGTTACTACTTTATTTATTGGTTTAGTTCATGGATTTGGTTTTGCAAGAGCTTTTAATATGTTTTTAGAAGAAGGTGATAGTAAGGTTTTAACTTTGTTAGAATTTGCTTTAGGTATAGAAATTGCACAACTCATAATTGTATTTATTGTACTGTTCTTGGGTTACCTTTTTCAGACTGTTTTTAGATTTTCAAAACGTGACTGGATGATGGTTGTTTCTGCAATAGTAATAGGATTGGTGATTCCGATGTTATTAAACAACCCTATGTTTTAGTAGATTTCTATAAAGTTTTCATAAACTTCATATTTAAAATTGTAATTAAAATATGAAGCTAGTATCTTCGTTTAATGTGAAGTGCAAGAAGGATTGAGGTATTTGTCGAAGCTCCTCGAAGAGAGCGACTACCGAAAGCCTGTTTTTTAGCCCAAAGCTAAAACTTGCCTAAAAGACTTAACTAAATATGCCAAAGCAAAAACAATTAAAATACGATAAAGCTTATTTACGCATTGCTAAAGAATGGGGAAAGTTATCCTATTGTAAGCGCAAACAGGTAGGTGCATTAATAGTTAAGGATAGAATGATTATTTCTGACGGTTATAATGGCACACCAACAGGTTTTGAAAACTTTTGCGAAGATGAGGAAGGTTACACAAAATGGTATGTGTTACATGCAGAAGCTAATGCTATTTTAAAAGTAGCAGCCTCTACACAATCTTGTAAAGGTGCGACCTTGTACATCACAATGTCGCCTTGTAAAGACTGTAGTAAATTAATACATCAAGCTGGTATTATTCGCGTAGTATACCATGAAGGTTACAAGGATGATTCTGGACTAAAATTTTTAGAGAAAGCAGGAATAGAACTAGAATTAGTAACACAATTAGACGCCTAAATGTCAAAACTAAAAATATATTTACCCTTAATTATTGGTGTTGCAATTGCAACAGGCATTTTTATTGGAGGTAAGTTAAATTTTAGTGACTCTTCTGATAAGCTTTTTATTTCTAATAGTAAAAAAGACAAGCTTAATCGGTTAATAGATTATTTAGATTATGAGTATGTTGAAGACATTAATACGGATAGTATTGTTGATGTTACGGTAAACGAAATTTTAGATAATTTAGACCCACACTCTGTTTATATACCTGAAGAAAACATGCAGAAAGTTGCCGAAAACATGAAAGGTAACTTTGTTGGTATTGGTATTAATTTTTACACATTTAAGGATACCATTACGGTTATAAAAACTATAGAGAATGGACCTAGTGCAATTGTTGGAATAAAAGGAGGTGACCGCATAGTATCTGCTAATGGAGAATCTTTAATTGGTGATACGTTAAGTAACGACACTTTAGTTGAAAAACTTAGAGGGGAAAAATATTCTGAACTTATTTTAGGGATTTACAGAAAAGGCGAACCGGAATTACTAACCTTTAACGTAACCAGAGATGTGGTTGCTATAAAGAGTGTAGATGTAGCTTATATGTTAACAGATAAATTAGGGTACATAAAAATAAACCGTTTTGCAGAAAGCACGTATAAAGAATTTAAAAAAGCCTTACTTAATCTTAAAGAACAAGGTGCTGTAAATTTAGCTTTAGATTTAAGAGGGAATCCAGGAGGTTTTTTAGAGATTACAACCAATATTGTTGACGAGTTCTTAGAGGATGATAAGCTAATAGTCTTTACTCGAAATAAAAAAGGAAAAGAAGAGCGTAGTTACGCAACCAAAAGAGGAAGTTTTGAAAATGGACACGTTTTTGTAATGATTGATGAAAATTCTGCATCTGCTTCAGAGATTATTGCTGGCGCTTTACAAGATAATGACAAAGGTACAATCGTAGGAAGACGCTCTTATGGAAAAGGTTTAGTACAACGCGAAATGCAGTTAGGAGATGGAAGTGCAGTACGACTAACAGTGTCTAAATATTACACACCAACAGGGCGCTCTATACAGCGTTCTTATGATAAAGGCAATAGAGATTATTATGACGACTTTGCAGACCGTTTAAATAGAGGAGAACTTTTAGATGAAAAGAAAATTGAAGTTGCAGACTCGCTTAAATTTACGACCCCAAAGGGTAAAATAGTTTATGGAGGAGGAGGTATTATACCTGATGTTTTTGTGCCTTACGACACACAAATGCAAAATGAAACGCTTACTTTTTTAGAAAGAAGGGGTTTTATTAATAATTTTATTTTTGAAGAATTAGAAAAAGACAGAGCGGTTTATCAATCTATTTCTAAATCCGATTTCTTTGAAAATTTTACAATCCAAGACAACCTGGTCAAAAGTTTTGAGGACTATTTAAAATTAAAAACGAGATCTAATATTGTTTTTGTAGCCTACAAAGATGAAGTTAAGTATTACTTAAAAGCTGCTCTTGCAGAGCAATTGTATGGCTTTGGTTCTTTTTACAAAATATTGAACAAGCACGATATTATGATTGATAAAGTAACAGAGTTAAGTAACGCTCAGTTTTTTTGCTATTAAAGAGTAATTAGTTAAAGTTTATCGTGTGTGTTGGTTTGCTTGCCATTTACTAAAATATCTTGACCTAATGTACAGGGCTTTAAACCCAAAACATTATTAAATAAGGCGGTTTTGTAGATAAGATGTGTTACAATTGCAATTTCCTTATTCTAGACAAAGAATTTCTTTAATCCAGAAGCTAAAAGTTAAGCGCAAGACAAACCAAAACCAGCAGCTCTACTACCAATGATTAATGTGTCTAACATTAGCCTCTACTTTTAATTTCAATTTTTTTAGAAATTCGTAAAATTTGAAGTAATGCAATAGCACAAAGTGATGCAAAAATGGTAATCATTGCTATCATACTTTCGCCTTGAAAAATAGTTTTAAAGTCTAGTTTTGTCGCATTATAAATAATTAATGCAATTGCTAAAACAGAAACGATATAAGTAAAGATTTTCATAGTCTTGTTTTGTTATAAAGTTACATATTTATACTGGTAGTTTTAAATAATATTAAGCTAAAAGGACCTTAATGTTATCGGTAAACAATTTTACAGCAATTGCCAAAAGGATAACTCCAAATACTTTTCTAATAATACTAATTCCGTTTTGTCCAATAAAACGTTCAATTCTTTTAGAGGTTTTAAGTACCATATAGATGACTATTACATTTAAAATTACAGCTATGATAATATTTGCAGTAGCATATTCTGCTCTAAGTGATAATAAAGTAGTTAAACTTCCGGGACCAGCAATTAAAGGAAACGCTAACGGAAACACCGAAGCAGTCAGTGGGTTGGTGTCTTCTTCTTTATACAATGTGATGCCCAAAATCATTTCTAGAGCAATAAAAAATAAGATAAATGCACCAGCAACAGCAAAAGAGCTAACATTAATGCCAATTAAATTTAAGATACTTTTCCCTAAAAACAGAAAGGCAATTAAAATAACTCCAGCAATAAGCGACGCTTTTTCACTTTGGATATGTCCAACTTTTTTACGTAGATCTATAATAATTGGAATATTTCCAACAATATCAATAACAGCAAAAAGGACCATAAAAACTGTAAATATTTCTTTAATGTTAATAGACATTATAATTGTTTTTAAATTTTGCGCAAATATAGTTGTAATTACTTGAACTACAATGTTAAGCTATTATCAAATTTCACTTTTTAGATTAATAATTCTAAATAACAGATTATCGCCTATATTTGCATAAAAAAGTATCACTCTTTATGTTTCAATTAGGAAAAACTATTGTTTCTGAAACTATCATAGAAAAAGACTTTGTGTGCAACCTGTCTGCATGTAAAGGTGCTTGTTGTATTAGTGGAGATGCTGGTGCGCCTTTAAGTAAAGAAGAAGCAGATACTTTAGCAACTATTTACCCTAAAATAAAACCTTTATTAAGAGAAAAAGGTATTGCAGCTATTGAAGAACTTGGCACTTCTATTACCACGTCTTTTGGAGATCTTGAAACGCCTTTAATAAAAGGCGCAGATTGTGCTTATGTGATCTTTGATGATAAAAAAACAGCGCTTTGCGGGATTGAAGAAGCCTACAATCAAGGTAAAATTGAATGGAAAAAACCAATATCTTGTCATTTGTATCCTATTAGAGTAAAAGAGTATACCGAATTTTCTGCTGTTAATTATGACAAATGGGATATTTGTGATGATGCTTGTACTTTAGGTGCTGCATTACAAGTCCCTGTTTACAGATTTGTAAAAGAAGCCTTAATAAGAAAATTTGGAGAAGATTGGTATTTGGAATTAGAAAAAACAGCAGCTAAAATGAACCGTTAATAGTAAGTTATTTTTTTTATAAAGGCAAAACAGGTAGTTTTTGTTTCATATAAGTTTCAATTGCCTTTTTATGATCTTCAAATAAGGCATTAATTTTTAAGCTTAAAAGTTTTTGGTGTGATCCATTGCTATTAATTTGTTTAAGATTAAAAATTAAATAAAAAAAACGATACGTTTTAATGTTTTTTAAAAACCTCAATAAAACCGACTTGTAGATACACATTTTGGTAATTAATTTTAATCTTTTTAAGATTAAACACTATTTTAAAAATGATTAAAAATTAAATTATTTTTTAATAAACTAGAACCCTTGTTTTATAGCTAGTAAGCGGATATTTTTTTATTAAAATA
>JALZUT010000081.1 GCA_023300575.1 Olleya sp. | reverse complement strand
CAACTCGTTATATTTTCAATTTTAATAACGATATATCTTAAATAAATCAGGTTATCCTCAGTTTTGTGTTGCTATTCTCTAGTAAAGATAAATTTTTTAACACACTATCCAAAGTGCTTACTCTTTTGTCTGTAACTATATGTATCTATAGTATAGATTAAAACATTAACTTGCATAACTAAATAATTTTTTATGAGCAAAACAATACAATTTGATGATTTTACTAAAGTAGATCTTCGTATTGGGACGATTACAGATGTCCATGATTTTCCTGAAGCTAATAACCCATCTTACCAATTAACTATAGATTTTGGCGATTTAGGCATTAAAAAAAGCAGCGCTCAAATTACAACCTTGTATGAAAAAGAGGAGTTATTAAACAGACAAATTGTTGCAGTAATTAACTTTCCGAAAAAACAAATTGCTAAGTTTATGAGTGAGTGTTTAGTACTAGGAGCAGTAAATGGTAATGATGTTGTGTTACTTAATCCAGAAAACAAAGTACTAAATGGGAGTGTGGTGAGTTAGAAGGTTTAGTGAATGATGAGAAGTGAAGAGTGAGAAGTGAAGAGTGATAAATAAAGAGTGAGAAGTGAAAAGTGATAAGTGAATTAAATACTGATTAAATTATAAAAATTAAAGCATACAAGTAATCACATTTTGTCTTCCCTTTTGGAAGGATTTAGGTAAGATAGGAAACAAAAAAAGAGCCCATTTTATATAAAGTGGGCTCTTTTTAATAATTGTAAATCAAAGAGCTACAATCGTAAATAGTTATATATCATCAAAATCTACATCTGTAAATCTGCTTTCTGCACTAGATTCAGGAGTAGCTTCAGGTGAAGCCTCAGGAGAAGTTTCTGCTTTTGTTGGAGTTTCTGCTACTGGTTTAGGTGTAACGTATTCTTTTTTAAAATCTTTTTGGTGACGCTCGCTAATAACTTCATCTCCTTTTTCGGTAATGATGTAATCAGTCATTTCTCTTAAAATTTCATTAAACTCATTAAAATCTTCTTTGTATAAGTAGATTTTATGCTTTTTATAATGAAATGATCCATCGTCATTTGTAAATTTTTTACTTTCCGTAACCGTTAAATAATAATCATCAGCTTTTGTTGCTCTTACATCAAAAAAGTAAGTACGTCTTCCTGCTCTTAGTACTTTCGAAAAAATTTCTTCCTTCTCCATCATCTCGTTATTATGCATAATTATTTGTTTTATAGTTAATTCTTCAACTCAAAAATCAAAAAAAAAGTTGGAAGCCACAACAATTTAGTATAATTATTTTTATTTAGTTGTTTTTAAATAGAGCGCTTTGTAGTATCCGTCTGTGTTTATAAGCTGTTTGTGAGTTCCGGATTGTACGATTTTTCCAGCATCTAATACTATTATTTGGTTGGCATTTTTAGCTGAAGATATCCTATGACTAACTATAATAGTAGTTTTGCCAGCTGTTATTTGTTTAAGATTGTTTAATATTTTTTCTTCTGTTTCTGTATCTACAGCAGATAAACAGTCATCAAATAACATGATTTGAGGTTTTTTTATAATAGCCCTAGCAATAGAAACACGTTGTTTTTGTCCGCCAGAAAGTGTAATACCACGTTCGCCTAATACAGTTTCGTATTGATTTTTAAACTTAACAATGTTTTTATGTACTTGTGCTTGTTTTGCTGCTTCTATTACTTCGTCGTCAGTCGCGTTTTCTTTACCAAATTTAATGTTATTATTAATGCTGTCACTAAACAAAAAAGCATCTTGTGGCACGTAACCACTTGCTTTACGTAAACTATATAAATTTAAATTTTCTATAGGTTTTTGGTCTATACTAATTGTGCCTTTGTGTACGTCATACAAACGTCCAACAAGGTCTAAAATAGTAGATTTACCAGAACCTGTTTTACCAATGATAGCTAGTGTTTCGCCAGAATTGACTTTAAAACTTACATTTTTAAGCGCTTGTATATTGGTGTCGTCATAAGTAAAAGATACGTTTCTAAATTCTATATCACCTTTAATATTAGATAGTTCGCTATTATTATTTTGTATTTCGGGTTCGGTTTTTAAAAACTCATTAATTCGTTTTTGAGAGGCTTCTGCTTCTTGTACAATTGAAGTTACCCAACCCACAGTTGCAACTGGCCAAGTTAGCATGTTAACGTACATGATAAATTCTGAAATAGTTCCAAGCGTAATCTCACCATTCATGTATTGCTTACCACCAACATAGATTACAATAATGTTACTAAGTCCAATTAACAATAACATCATTGGGAAGAAAAATGCTTGAATACGTACTAAATCCAACTGTTTTTGTTTGCTAGTTTCTGCCAACTCATCAAAATTACTATATGTTTGTGGCTCTAAACTATAGGCTTTAATAACAGAAATCCCACTAAATGCTTCTTGAGAGTAAGTTGATAATTTTGATAAATATTGTTGTACAATAGTACTGCGTTTATGTATTTTAGAACTTATCTTATAGATTATAAGCGATAATATTGGTAGTGGTAAAATGGTATACAGTGTTAATTCTGGTGCTTTATTGTACATAAAAAATAAAGTAACCGCAAAAAGGGTTAAGGTATTGATGCTATACATTAAAGCAGGACCAACGTACATGCGGACTTTTCCAACATCTTCGCTTATACGATTCATCAAATCTCCTGTTCGATTCTTTTTATAAAAGTTAAGCGATAACTTTTGGTATTGCTGGTAGACTTCGTTTTTTAAATCATTTTCAATAAAACGCGACACGTTAATTATGGTTTGACGCATTAAAAAAGTTAAAATTCCTGTTAGTATTGCAGCACCAATTAAATACAAGATTAGTTTAAAAAGTGTAGTTTCAAATTGGGTTAAATCTGCTACAGGATTTTGTATCTGACTATTCACCACATCTATTATAGATCCAATTAGTTTTGGTACAAAAACAGTAAATAGTTTTGAGCCAATTGTAATTAGTATTCCTATTATGATTCTGGTTCTATATTTGTAAAAATATTTATTAAGATGCTGTAACTCTTTCATTTAACAATAAAAAGGCGATTAAAAATTTTTAACAATTTCGTATTTTAACATGCGGTATTTTGTTTTTATATTAATAAAAGGTTAATTTTGTGTACTGATTTTACGGATAATGTAATTTCAGACTATTAATTTAATTACTATTTAGATGATTACAGAATTAGTAAATACCAATCAATTACACAAAGTAGATCCAGTTTTTGGACAATTATCTTTTGATAATCATGAGCAAATTGTCTTTTGCAATGACAAAGATACAGGTTTAAAAGCAATAATCGGAATACATAATACAGTATTAGGACCAGCTTTAGGTGGAACCAGAATGTGGCAATATGCTAACGAATGGGAAGCTTTAAATGATGTGTTAAGATTGTCTAGAGGTATGACCTTTAAGTCGGCTATTACAGGATTAAATCTTGGAGGCGGAAAAGCAGTAATTATAGGTGATGCTAAAACACAAAAAACACCTGAATTAATGAGGCGCTTTGGTGAATTTGTGAACAGTTTAGGAGGAAAGTACATTACTGCAGAAGATGTAGGGATGGAAACTACAGATATGGATTTAGTTAGAGAAGTAACACCTTACGTTACTGGTATATCTGAAGAAAAAGGTGGCGCAGGAAACCCTTCTCCTATAACAGCTTATGGTGTTTTTATGGGTATGAAAGCTGCTGCTAAATACAAGTTTGGTAGTGATGTATTAGAAAATAAAACAGTTATTGTTCAAGGAATTGGACATGTTGGAGAATCTTTAGTAGAACATCTAAGTAACGAAGGTGCTAAGGTAATAATCGATGATATTAATGAAGTACGTTTAGATGCTGTTAGTAAAAAGTATGGTGCTTCTATTTATAGAGGTAGTAATGTATATGCTGAAGAAGTAGATATTTACGCACCTTGTGCATTAGGCGCTACTATTAATGACACTACTATAAATAGTATTAAAGCTAAAGTTATTGCAGGTGCTGCAAATAATCAGTTAGCAGACGAGATTAAACATGGTCAAATGTTACAAAATAAAGGCATTGTTTATGCACCAGATTTTTTAATTAATGCAGGTGGTATTATAAATGTTTATGCAGAATTACAAAATTATGGTAAACAAGAAATCATGCGTAAAACCGAAAATATCTACAATACAACTCTAGAAATTTTAAGTAATGCTGATGCTAATGATGTAACAACACACCAGGCAGCTTTAGATATTGCTAAAGGTAGAATTGGAACAAGAAAAAAAGAAAATCTACAATAGGATTAGTATAAATTATACTACTTTTGCAAGGCGAAAACTGATGGCTAAACAAATCCAAGTCCAGTTTTCGCCTTTTTAATATTAATTTTATAAAATATTTCAATTTAATTTGAAATTAAAAGTTCTTTGTAAAGATGCTAAGTAGAAGACATATCAGAGTAAAAGTAATGCAAGTATTGTACGCATTTAATGGTACAGAAAGCGATGATTTTTCTAAAGATCAAAAGTTTTTATTATACAGTATAGATAATATGTATAATTTATACTTGTTATTAATGTCTTTAATGGTTGAAGTAGATAAAAAAGCAAAAAGCCAATTAAAAGCCATTCAAAAAAAGCATTTAGCAACTCCAGAAGAAAAAAATCCCAATAAAAAGTTTATCAATAATCAAGCGCTACAATTTATTACCAATAATGACGCGTTAAAAGCAGCTTTAGAGGATCATAAAATAAACAATTGGCAATTAGATAATGAGTATGTAGAGATTATCTATAAAGACATTCTTGCTAGCGATTTATATAAAGACTATATGAGTACTCAAACGTTTACTTTTAAGGAGGATTCGGACTTTTTAGTTGAGATTTTTAAAGAAATTATAGCGCCTAATGATAAGCTTTATGACTATTTAGAAGATAAAAACTTAACTTGGTTAGATGACTTACCATCAGTAAACACCTCTATTGTTAAGCTATTACGTAAGATAAAAAAAGATACAAATCAACACCTTTTATTACCTAAGTTGTATAAGGATCTAGATGATAAAAAATACGCAATAGATTTATTTAAAAAGACCTTATTAAACCAATCAGCTTTAAAAGAAGAAGTAGCAGCCAAAACCAATAATTGGGATACAGATAGAGTTGCAAGTTTAGATATGGTATTACTTAAAATGGCAATTTGCGAACTTAAAAACTTTCCTTCAATCCCAACTAAAGTAACCATAAATGAGTATTTAGAAATTGCTAAAGAATACTCGACACCAAAGAGTAGTTTTTTTATTAATGGTATTTTAGATAAAATATTAAAAGAATACCAAGAAGCAGGTAAATTAAATAAACTTGGTCGAGGATTGATGTAGTTAAAAAATATTATTATTTTTACAATCGAATAAATTATAATATAGAAGCCTAGTAAATATGCTTCTAAGAATCTTTAAAAATTAAAAATTTAAAATTATGAAAAAAGTAATTGTTATTCTAAGTGCGATATGCTTAGTAGGATTTACATCTTGTAAAGAAGATGCAGCAGAAAAAATAGATGCTAACAACGTAGTAGCAGCAGCAGAAAGAGATGCTACATCTAGTGATTTTCCTACAATCACGTTTGATAAAAAAGAGTTTGACTTCGGAGAAATCATTTCTGGAACACCTCAAGAAACTGTATTTAGTTACACAAACACTGGAAAAGCGCCATTAGTTATTACAAATATTAAGAGTTCTTGTGGATGTACAATACCTCAGGATTGGTCTAAAGAAGCTTTAGCACCTGGTGCATCAGATAAGTTTACAGTTAAGTTTAACGGTAAAGGTGCTAACAAAATATCTAAAGTTGTAACAATAACTGCAAATACTAAAACAGGTTCAGAAACAGTTAAGATATCTGCTTTTGTTAAGCCAGACCCTAATGCACCTGTAAATGCTGCAGCTAGTAGAAACTTAGGACCAGTTACGAAGTAATATGAATTTAATGGATATTTTACCCATATTGGGTATGTTTGCTGTAGTGTACTTTTTTATGATTGCACCACAGATGAAACGTTCTAAATTAGAAAAGCGTTTTGCATCAGAGCTAAAAAGAGGTGATAAAGTCATTACTAAAAGCGGTATGCATGGTAAAATTGCAGAGTTAAACAATAAAGACAACAGTTGTATTATAGAAACGATGGCTGGTAAATTAAAATTTGATCGTTCTGCAATTTCTATGGAAATGAGCAAATCGTTAAATGTGCCTTTACAAGTAAAAAAGTAAACCGCTAAATATATTTTAAAAAGCTTCAAAAGATATTCTTTTGAAGCTTTTTTAGTTCTGGCAGTCTTTTTTAACTTAGGTGATATGAAAACATTTTAATATTAATTATATAAGTTGTAATTGGTATTAAAAGAAGTTTAAAAATCAAAAAAGCCAAAACATTTGTTTTGGCTTTTTTGATTTTTAAAAAATAATAGATTTCTAATGTTCCATTAATGCTTTCTTATAATATTGTAAATCTAAAATATTCATACTGTTGTCTAGGTTTCTAATTAACGAAATTAAATAAATAAGACTTTCAACAGGATCTGTGATATTAGCTTCTGTTTCAGTAATTTCAGTTTCTTCGTCTATTGGACTGTCCTCTGGAATTGCAATTAAAAAAGAATCGTTAGCTTCAATATGTTCATAAGTATAACGTAGGACTTTTACTGCTAAAGGTATTTCTGCCTCTAGCACATAAGACCTTAATTCTTTAATGTCATCAATTAATACATCTGTATTTATACCTGTTTTATTTAGGTTTTTCAGAATTTTGTCTATTAATGTAATTGCTTTTTTATTTTCCAAGAGTAAAGATTAAATGGGTTAGTGCCTTTTCTGTTTCGCAAATTTAATTTTTTAATTCCTCACAAAAACTATTTATAGATATTTATTTTAAAACTTTTTAGCTAATTAACGTTAACTGTATTTTTTTTAGTCGTGTTTACTATAACCATTAAATATTTTGTCCAAGTTTTACCTTTTTAGTAACCTCTAAATATATACATTATTAGGGTTGTCTAAAGTAATATTACTTTTTTAAAGCAGTAATCTCAGCAATTTTACAAATCACTTCAGTTGCTCTAATCATACTTTCTACCGGAACATACTCATAACGTCCATGAAAATTATGTCCTCCAGCAAATATGTTTGGACAAGGTAAACCCATATAACTTAGTTGTGAGCCATCTGTTCCTCCACGAATGGCTTTAATTAGAGGTTTAATACCTAATTGTTTCATGGCTTCTTCAGCGATGTCCACAATATGCATAACTGGCTCAACCTTTTCTTTCATATTAAAATATTGATCTTTAATAGATATAGTGATTACTTCACGTTCGTATTGGCTATTTAACTCATCGGTTAATTTTTGCATCATTTCTTTTCTAGCTTCAAAATGCCCTTTATCATGATCTCTGATAATGTACTCTAAAACCGTTTCGTCAACTTCCCCTTTTATAGAATATAAATGAAAAAAACCTTGATAACCTTCTGTATGTTCTGGTGTTTCCATCCTTGGTAACGAGTTTATGAATTCGGTTGCAATGTACATGGAGTTTACCATTTTACCTTTTGCATAACCAGGATGTACAATTTTACCTTTTACTTTTACAACAGCTCCTGCAGCATTAAAATTTTCGTATTCCAGTTCTCCAATTTGACTACCATCCATGGTATAAGCCCAATCTGCACCAAATTTTTTAACATCAAATTTGTGTGCACCACGACCAATTTCTTCATCTGGAGTAAACCCAACTTTAATAGTTCCGTGTTTGATTTGCGGATTAGCAATTAGGTGTTCCATAGCAGAGATAATCTCTGTAATACCAGCTTTATCGTCTGCTCCTAAAAGCGTTGTTCCGTCTGTAGTAATTATAGTTTGTCCTTTATACTGTAATAAATCTTCAAAATAATCAGGAGATAAGATAATGTTTTCGGTTGCATTTAAAATAATGTCTTTTCCGTCATAATTGTCGATTATTTGTGGTTTTATATTGGCTCCAGTAAAATCTGGAGTCGTATCAAAATGTGAAATAAATCCAATAACTGGCACGTCATGATCTACATTACTTGGCAAAGTAGCCATAATGTAAGCATGTTTATCAATGTTAACATCTTGCATTCCAATGGATTTAAGTTCGTCCACCAATGCATTGGCTAAATCCCATTGTTTTGCTGTACTTGGTGTAGTATCGCTATTTGGATCAGATTCAGTATCAACTGTTACGTAACTTATAAAACGTTTTATTATATCTTGTTTTGAAATCATATGCATTTCCCATGAAAATGGGAGTCTTTTAATTATTAGCTTACTTTTTTAAAGTATAAAAATACAATATCTATGCTTTATATAAATTGTAAATCACATTTTTTCGAAGTACTTTTGTGTAAACATTGATAGATGTACAAATTACTACTTAGACCTTTATTTTTTCTTTTCGATCCAGAGAAGATTCACTATTTTACTTTTTCACTTATAAAAGGGGTTTCTAAAATTCCAGTAATGACTTCGATTTTTAGAAGTTTATATACTATTGAAGACCAAAAGTTAGCACGAAATCTTTTTGGTTTAACCTTTAAAAACCCAGTAGGTTTGGCTGCCGGTTTTGATAAAAATGCATTATTATATAATGAGTTGGCCAACTTTGGTTTTGGTTTTATTGAAATAGGTACTGTTACACCAAAAGGACAAGAAGGTAACCCAAAGCAACGTTTGTTTAGACTAAAAGCCGACCAAGGGATTATTAACAGAATGGGTTTTAATAACGAAGGTTTAGAAGCAGCAATTGGCCAGCTTAAAAAAAATAAAGGGAAGCTAATAATTGGTGGAAATATAGGTAAAAACACACAAACTAAACCACAAGATTATACCAAAGATTACCTAATGTGCTTTAATGCCTTACATCCTTACGTTGATTATTTTGTGCTAAATGTAAGTTGTCCAAACGTCGGCAGTCATGCAAAACTAAATGATAAAGACTATTTATTAGAGTTAATTGGTGCTGTACAACAAGCCAACACAACCTTTGAACAACAAAAGCCAATTTTACTTAAAATTGCACCAGATTTAAATGACATGCAATTAGATGAAATCATAGCGCTAATTGCCGAAACTAATTTAGATGGTGTTATAGCTAGTAATACGTCTACAGATAGAACTAATTTAAAAGCGTCTGAAGCTAGATTAACCCAAATCGGAAATGGTGGTTTAAGTGGTCAACCCGTTAAAACAAAATCTACCAAAGTCATTAAATATTTAGCCGATAAAAGCAATAAAGCCTTTCCTATTATTGGAGTAGGAGGTGTCCATACTGCAGAAGATGCACTTGAAAAACTAGAGGCAGGAGCAGATTTGGTACAGATTTATACAGGTTTTATATATGAAGGACCTTCACTTATCAAAAAAATAAACAAAGCTATTTTAAATAAAACCTGATGCAATACGACACGCTTTTATTGTTTGTAGTTGCGACTTCTGCTTTAGCAATTTCGCCAGGACCAGACAATATTTATGTGTTAATGCAAAGTATTACTAATGGTCGCAAATATGGTATTGCAACCGTTTGTGGTTTAATTTCGGGTTGTTTAGTGCATACAACTTTAGTTGCTTTTGGTGTATCTGCCATTATTAAAGAAAATGACACGCTGTTTTTTAACATTAAATTATTTGGTGCTTTATATTTATTATACTTGGCTTATAAAGTATTTAAAAGCAATACTGAAGTTAGCTTAAGTAATGATGTAGTGCCTAAAAAAAGTGGATGGCAATTGTTTAAGCAAGGTGTGATTATGAATGTGCTTAATCCTAAAGTCTCTCTCTTTTTTTTAGCTTTTTTTCCAGCTTATTTATTTAGTCAAACCCTAAGTATTGTCACACAGTTTTACATTTTGGGTTTGTTATTTATGACAACTTCATTTATCATATTTACTGGAATCGCGATTTTAGCAGGTTTTATTTCGAATTATTTAAAAAGAAGTAAGAATATTGGATTGGTTTTAAAGTGGTTACAGATAGTTGTGTTTGTTGGTATTGCTATTTTTATTTTATTTTCAGAAAAATAACCTACTTTTATACAAGATTTAAAAATCATAAATGTCAAACCAAGTCAAAGTTATAGAATGTCCACGAGATGCCATGCAAGGCATAAAACAGTTTATACCAACTGAGAAGAAGGTACAATACATTCAGTCCTTGTTACGTGTTGGTTTTGATACAATTGATTTTGGTAGTTTTGTGTCACCAAAAGCAATACCGCAAATGGTAGATACTGCAAAAGTTTTAGCACAGTTAGACTTATCTAAAACAACAAGTAAATTGTTAGCAATTATTGCCAATACACGAGGTGCAGAGGATGCTTGTAAATATCCAGAAATAGATTATTTAGGATACCCGTTTTCAATTTCGGAGAATTTTCAGATGCGTAACACACATAAAACCATTGCACAATCTGTAGTGACATTACAAGAGATTTTAAACAAAGCAGATGCTGTAAACAAACAAGTTGTGGTTTATATTTCTATGGGATTTGGTAATCCTTATGGAGATCCTTGGAATGTTGATATAGTTGGAGAGTGGACAGAACGCTTAAGTAAAATGGGAGTAAAAATACTCTCACTTAGCGATACTGTTGGTACCTCTAATCCTGAAAATATTGAGTATCTGTTCTCTAATTTAATTTCGCATTATAATACTATAGAGTTTGGTGCACATCTTCATACCACACCAGATTCTTGGTTTGAAAAAGTAAATGCAGCTTACTTAGCTGGTTGTAGACGATTTGATGGTGCAATCCAAGGTTTTGGAGGTTGCCCAATGGCTAAAGACGAATTAACAGGTAATATGCCAACAGAAAAAGTGCTCTCTTACTTAACAACAA
Organism: Olleya sp.; assembly: GCA_023300575.1. Classification (GTDB taxonomy): domain Bacteria; phylum Bacteroidota; class Bacteroidia; order Flavobacteriales; family Flavobacteriaceae; genus Olleya. The sequence continues at coordinate 43,453 of JALZUT010000081.1, read as the reverse complement.
AAAAAGCATCTAATCTTAATGCGATGTCTTTTGAAAGCGCTTATAACGAAGCCTCTAAAATTTTTAATGCCTATCATTAAATTATCAATGTTTTTTAAACGTTAATTTTTTAATCTATTTTCCTGTTAAACAAGTAGTTAATTTTTTTTTTTGATTTTTATTTAAAATAGTTCTAAATAAACTTGTATAAACTAGTTCTCAGTTTTATTTTTGCACTCGAAAATAACAAGCTATTTATAATTAGTCTTAATAAAAATAAACAATTTAACATGAATAAATTAGTCTTTACATTAGTCCTTTTATTAAGTGTACTGTCTTTTGCACAAACAACACCACAAGACAGTATTACTTTTAATCCACAACAACAATTAAATGCAGCACAACGTTTACTTTCTGGTAATTATGGACAAGCAATAACGGTTGGAGCTTATGGAGAAACTACTTATAATCAACCAGAAGGCGATAATGGAGAATTAGATGTGCAACGTTTAGTTTTATTATTTGGTTACCGTTTTGATGATAGAACTCAGTTTGTAACAGAATTAGAATTAGAGCATACCACAGAGATATTTGTGGAACAAGCTTTTATTAACTATTCAGTTGGAGATAATGTAAGTCTACGTGGTGGTTTAATGTTAGTCCCAATGGGAATTATAAACGAATACCATGAACCAACTACCTATAATGGTGTAGAGCGTCCTTCGGTAGATAATGCTATTGTACCAACCACTTGGAGAGAAATTGGAGTTGGTGTAACTGGGCGTTTACCAGAACAATCATTATCTTATCAAGCTTATATTTTTAACGGATTTAAGTCTACAGTAAACGATGAAGGAGAAATAACAGGCTTCTTAAAAGGAAGTAATGGTTTAAGAGGTGGTCGTCAAAAAGCAATTCAATCCACAGTAGATAGTCCAACATTATCTACAAAATTAGAGTATTACGGAATACCTGGATTAAGATTAGGTTTATCAGGTTATTTTGGCCAAACTCAAGCAGCAGATGATATAGAAGAAATAGATGGCACAAACATTGGTATATCTATGATAGGATTAGATGCAAGATATGCTTACCGTCGTTTTGCTGCTAGAGGACAATTTATTCATGCGTCTCTAAGTGATACAGAAGAATATAATACGCTTGTTGATGGAGATTTAGGAAGTGCTTTAATGGGGTATTATGCAGAATTATCATATAACCTATTACCACTAAATAAGAGACAACGTTTATTTGCGTTTACACGTTATGAAAATTATGATACGCATGCAAAAACAGATGGTGCATTAGTAAGAAACGATGCTTATAACAGAACAGATGTAACATCAGGATTAAGCTACCACATTGCTCCAGGTGTAGTGTTAAAAGGAGATTACCAGTTTAGAAGTAATAAGCTAGAAGATAGCGACGTTAAAAATAGACTAAACTTTGGTATTGGTGTTTGGTTCTAAAACTATAGTTGTCATGCTAAACAAATAAGAGAATCTTTAAAATTGAGTTCAATCTTTGTTTAGAATGATTTATAAATAATATACTTTTACAAAATGAAACAAATTTCGATATTACTATTAGCGTTAACATTATTGGCTTTTGGTCTTCCATCAAAGATTCAGAAAAAAGTAGATAAGCAAATTAAAGAAACGTATGATGTTGAGGCTTTTTCATTTAATGCCTTTACTATTTCTGAAACTATTTCAAGTAAATTACCTTCGGCTTTTGGAACCGATAATTTTTTCAAAATTGAAAATAACAACATACTTTTAGGTTATGCTTATATAGCAAAAGCGCCAAGTAAAACCGCAAAATTTGATTATTTAGTGCTATTAGATTCCGATTTAATCGTAAAAAAAACCAAAGTTTTAATTTACAGAGAAGAATATGGAGGAGAGATTGGTAGTAAACGCTGGTTAAAACAGTTTGTTGGTAAAACCCAAAACGATCAATTGCAGCATGGTGATAATATTATAGCTATTTCGGGTGCTACAATCTCTGTGCGTTCTATGACTAACGCAATGAATGACTTACTGGCTTCTTTAAAGGTTTTAAATGAAAAAGGAATCTTATAATATGCAATTAAACGGACTTATTTATACATTTCCTAAAGAGCTAAAAGCACTTCTAATCGCTTTTATTATGGTGTTAAGTATAGGGTTCTTTACAGGGTTATTATTTGTAAATGATACGTCTTCTGTAAACCCAAAAGGTATTGAAGAACAATATTTAGGTAACGAGAATGATGAGCAAGCTACCGAAATGAAGTTTAAGAAATCCGAGAAACAAATGCTTAATATTGTGCACAGTCACATATTATCTATGGCTTTAATTTTCTTTTTACTAGGTTTAATTTTAGCAACGACTCAGCTTAATTATAAATTAAAACTAGTTTTAATGGTAGAACCTTTTCTATCAGTAATCTTTACTTTTGGCGGTTTGTATTTACTCTGGAAAGGTATAACTTGGATGAAATATATTGTTATGATTTCAGGGACTTTAATGACGCTTAGTTATTCAGTTTCAGCGTTTATAATTCTGAAACAATTATTACTTCCTAAGAAAACTAAATAAACAGCACTTTTTATAGAAAAAAGTTCTAAATTTGTATGCAATTAATTGTAATTGCATCATGACAGCACACGAAAACAAAATTGTTGGAGAAGGTCTTACTTACGACGACGTACTTTTAGTCCCAGCATTTTCTGAAGTTCTTCCACGAGAAGTTAACATTCAATCAAAATTAACACGAAACATTACCATTAACGTACCAATAGTATCAGCTGCTATGGATACTGTTACAGAAAGCCAAATGGCTATTGCTATGGCTCAAGAAGGCGGTATAGGTGTGTTACATAAAAACATGACTATAGAGGCACAAGCGACTAAAGTACGTAAAGTAAAGCGTGCCGAAAGCGGAATGATTATAGATCCTGTAACCTTACCATTAACAGCTGTTGTTGCAGATGCTAAAAATGCGATGCGCGAACATAGTATTGGAGGAATCCCAATTATTGATGAAGCTGGTTTACTAAAAGGTATCGTTACCAATCGTGATTTACGTTTTGAACATGAAAACGATCGCGCGATTGTAGAAGTAATGACAAGTAAAGATTTAGTGGTTGCACCTGTTGGAACCTCTTTAAAAGATGCCGAAAAAATTCTTCAAGAAAATAAAATTGAAAAACTTTTAATTGTTGAAGGTGAAAAACTTGTAGGTTTAATCACCTTTAGAGATATTACTAAAGTCACTCAAAAGCCATTTGCTAATAAAGATACTTTTGGAAGATTACGTGTTGCAGCAGCAATTGGTGTAACAGCTGATGCAGTAGATAGAGCATCAGCTTTAGTAAAAGCAGGTGTAGATGCTGTGGTTATAGATACTGCACATGGACATACTAAAGGTGTGGTTACTGTTTTAAAAGAAATTAAACAAAAATTTCCTAAACTAGACGTTATAGTTGGTAACATCGCAACTGCAGAAGCAGCTAAATATTTGGTAGAAGCTGGTGCAGATGCAGTAAAAGTTGGTATTGGACCAGGTTCTATTTGTACAACACGTGTTGTTGCAGGAGTTGGATTTCCTCAGTTTAGTGCAGTATTAGAAGTTGCTGCAGCGATTAAAGGAAGTGGAGTACCAGTTATTGCAGATGGAGGAATTAGATACACAGGAGACATCCCTAAAGCTATCGCAGCAGGAGCAGATACTGTAATGTTAGGATCACTTCTAGCAGGAACAAAAGAAAGTCCAGGCGAAACTATTATTTATGAAGGACGTAAATTTAAATCTTATCGTGGAATGGGATCTGTAGAAGCCATGAAAGAAGGTAGTAAAGATCGTTACTTCCAAGATGTAGAAGACGATATTAAAAAATTAGTACCAGAAGGTATAGTAGGTCGTGTACCTTATAAAGGAGAACTTTTTGAAAGTATCCACCAATTTATTGGAGGTTTACGTGCAGGTATGGGATATTGTGGTGCAAAAGATGTGGCTACTTTAAAAGAAACAGGGAGATTTGTAAAAATTACTGCTTCAGGAATTAACGAAAGTCATCCACACGATGTAACTATTACTAAAGAAGCACCTAATTATTCTAGGTAATTAATTCTTTCTCAGAAAGGAATTTTATAATATTAAAAAGCACAACTTTTAGGTTGTGCTTTTTTGTGTTTTAAATTTTGCTTTCGAAAAATAATGTAACGTTTATGTATTATGTTTTCAATAAAATGTTGGAAGCGTAACAGAAGATTAGTGTTTAAAAACAAGTCTATTTTTTATTGTTTTTTGATACAGTTCTTGAATAGTTGCGGGTTTGTATGCTAGGAATTTTAGAAGGAAATTCAGACATTACAAACACGCAACGACCTTTGATTAAGCACTAAACCGCAATTATTTTATACGGTGTTGTAGTGGTTTTTTTTCTATTCATAAAATTCAGTCCATTCATTATCTGGCTTAAATTTTTTCTCAAATTCTTTCTTTTCTTTTTTGTCAAGTACATTATAATATCTAGCAAAAGTCGATAATGTATCTTCTCCTTTTCCCATTCTCCAAAACATATCGTTTTTGTCTTTATCTGGATATTTTTCCCAAGGTGCTTTTATCAGTTCAGTATAATGCTTAATCCATTCAAATGGTAACGAACCTAATTCAGATTCGACAAGTCTTGAGTTAATTTTAATTCCGAAATTAGTTTTTGAGGATAACGTCAGATTTCTTTTAAATCGATTATTTATGTCAGTCAAAATGTTTTTAAATTCCGATTTGCTTTCATTCATAATCACAAATACTAAACAATCACTTTTTGATTCGTAATTTAAAATGTTTACGTGAAATTTTGGTTCATTATTTTCATAAACTATCCATTCTCCGTAAGCGGAATAAGGAAGTGTCACTTGGTGAATTTTTCCGTTTAAAGTCAGATATTTATTAGTTCTGTATTTCATTTCTAAAATGCACTACAACGTTACGATGATATCAAATCGTTTCAATATTTTATATCAGCAGTTTCATTGTTTTCGAAGTTAGCAGGTTTTTTTACAAAGTCAAATCAACTACTCAATCTCTGTAATACTAAATTCATCAAAAAGCACTTCTTCATCTCTAAGATCTTGCACATTTATTATACTTCTGTAAATACCCCATTTAGGTCTAACAAATTCCGCATTTGGACGCCAATTATTAATAGAAGGATTAGCGTAAGTTAACAAGATAGTTCCGTCGTTTATAGTTTTTATTTCTATATCATAAGTACCATTTGTACTATATTTAATAGTTTCTGTTACTTCTACCCAAGTATCTAAAAAAGGGGCTAAGTCTGTTTGTAACAAAGTAATTTGGTTATCTGTTTCTGCATAGCGTAATTCTATTCTATCAGGAGTGCCTTTTCTAGTAGTTAAGGTATAAATTGGCATACTTTCTAAAGCGCCACCAACAGATTTTAATTGATGTATGTGTGTAAAATTTGTTGAAGATTGAAAACCAGTTGGTAACTTAAATTTCCATTTATAAACCACAGTTTCGTTTTCTATACCTAATAAATTATCTGGTGACTGACTGTAGCTTTTTATTTCATTACGTTGCCTGTCAAAATTAATACAACGGTCATCGTCAGGCGTTGTATGTAAATAAAATCTAAATACGTTAGTGTTTAAGTCATTGTCAAAAACCTCGTCAATATGATTTCCAAAAGCATTATGACTACAATCTGGCGTTTCTATTGGGTTAGCTCCTGGAGCAAGTACAGAGGTTATTAAATTATAGGTGTTTCCTGGTCCATCTGCTTTTAGAAAAACACCTTCTGTAGTTAGACTCTCTTGTACTAAGTTAATAGTAACCGTATTGTTAGATGGGTTTGTATCATTATAAAAACTTTGGAATTGTGTTTTAAAATCTATTGTCGCAATAACTTGCGTCATATTAGAATTAAAATCTAATGCTGTTTCAGTCTGACTTACTAAAGCAGTTCCATAATTATATGCTAATGCAGTATTTAACTGCTGGTTTAAATCAGAATTATCTGTCCATATAATTGTACTTACAGCTGATGATACTGAAATATCTGTTGTAATTATATTTACTGTTTCTGTAGCTTCATCATTTTTATTACAGCCATAAATAGTAAAATATGATATAACTATAAGTGAGGTAATAAAAGCTTTTTTCATAATAAATTAATTATTTATCAAAAGTAAACAGATTTATTTTAAAACTTATTTTTTTAACTATGTATTATGAGTATAAACCTGTCCACGATGTGGTTTTAAAGCATCACGTATAGGTTTCATTTCGACTTCATTTACTACCATAAACGCAATGCTGTGCATGTCACTTAATTGCTCAAAACCAGTAACGTTTAATTCTGTTTTCTGGATAGTAATGTATTCTTTAAGATGTATTTCGTGGTGTTCTGCAATTTTTAATGCGTCAGGACCTTTAAAATCCCATATTAGTTTTAGTTGTCTCATCGTTTATTTAGCTAAAGAAGTTTCGCTTTCAGTAAAAGCTTTAAAATTGGTTAAGTATTTATAGGTCTGTTTTTTAAATGCTTTTGGCATTAGCATAGTTATAAAACGCATAGAAAAATTAGTAGGTGCAAATTCGTTTTTGATAGTCCATTTTGTCGTATTTTTATCTACAGCTTCAAAAAAGTTTTGTTGTATATTATGCATGCCATTAGAATCAAAATTAAAGTGATAAGCTTTATTTTTTTCTTTATGCGTAATGGTTTCGATAAGACTCATTTTGCGTTTGCCAAAATTGTAATTTAATTTCATTTTTGCATTTACAGTACCTGGATCTCCAGAAATATGCTCATAACTAACCAAACCCGCTTGCCAATGTTTTTTGTTTTCATGATTGTCTAGTGTTCTAAAGCAATCTGCTAAAGGTTTATTTATAGTTATTTGCGTGGTATATTTCATTTATAAAAATATTTAAATAAATCTAATAAAAAAATAGAAACTGTAGAATTACAATAGCTAAAGTTATTAGGATAGTCGTTAAAGTATTTTTATTCAAAAATACTAACTAATTTATAGTCTAATACTAATAGTAATTGTTTTTACGTTTATCGTTTGTGATTGCACTTGTATTATAGCGTAATATTACTATTTTTGTAGTCATTGCTTAACGTCTCTTTTAATTATGAAAATGAAACAATCTATTATTTTTAATTTAATTTTTTTTGTGTCTTGTTTAACTTTAAACGCACAAAACAAAACCGTTTTATTTACTGTTGACGACACACCTGTTTATACTTCAGAATTTAAGCGTGTCTACAGTAAGAATTTAGATTTAGTTAAAGATGACTCGCAAAAAGATATTAATAACTACTTAGACTTATTTGTTAAGTATAAACTTAAAATCACCGAAGCAAAAGTTATCGGTTTAGATCAAAAGCCATCTTATTTAAGAGAGTTTGGTAGCTATAAAAATCAATTATCTAAAAATTATTTAAGCAATAATGAAGTCACAGATAAAGTGGTTAAGGAAGCTTATGATAGGCTGAAAACTGAAGTTGACGCTAACCATATCTTAGTTAGAATTGATGAAAATGTAAGTGATAAACAAGTGCTTTTAGCAAAACAAGAAATAGATAAACTACGTAAACGTGCTATAGTTGAAGGTTTTGAAGCCTTAAAAAAAGACATCCATAATGGACGCACACTTTTTGCTGAAGAGCTAGGTTATTTTACAGCTTTTAAAATGGTGTATGATTTTGAAAACGCTGCCTATAATACAGAGGTTGGACAATGGTCTCAACCCTTTAGAACACAATTTGGTTTTCATATTGTACAAGTAAAAGATAAGCGCCAGAATAGAGGAGAGGTAACGGTTGCTCACATTATGCTTAATGAAAAAGATCTAGGTCATGATAACCATGAAGGGTACAATCATCAATCTGCACAAGATCGGATTAACGAAATACATAAACGTATTACACAAGGTGAAGATTTTGAAGCATTAGCCAAACAATTTTCTGAAGATAAAAGTTCTAGTGCTAATGGAGGAGAACTGACTACGTTTTCTGCTGGTCAATTAAGTTCTAAGGTTTTTGAAAAAGAAGCATTTGGACTAAAAGAGGTAAACCAAGTTAGTAAACCCTTTAAATCAGAATTTGGATATCACATAGTAAAATTATTGGGTAAAGAAGGAGTAAAACCTTTTGAAGAATTAGAAGCAGAACTTAAAGATAAAGTAAAACGAGACTCGCGTTCTAAGGTTATTAATAATTCTAGGTTCGAGAAATTATTGACACGTTACGATGTCTCGGACAAGCAACCAAATTTAAAAGCTATAGAAGCTATATTGACGGACGATTTTTTTAAAAGCTCATGGACAGTGCCATCAGATTTTAACGGAGAAGTCATTTTATTTACTTTAAATAAAAAACAAATAAGACAAAAAGAGTTTGTTGAATTTTTATCTAAAAGTCAACGTAGACGTCAAGCCAAAATCCCGTTTGATAAATTGTTAGCAGATAACTATAAAGCTTTTTTAGAAAGTACTTTACTACAATACCAAGAAGAAAATCTAGAAAACGAAAACAAAGAATATGCCCAAATACTTACCGAATATCGTGATGGTCTGTTACTTTTTGATTTAATGGAAACTCAAATTTGGAATGTAGCCAAAACAGATTCTGTAGGATTAATGGATTATTATTTAGCTAATAAAGCAGACTATTTTTTTAATGAGCGTGTTGATGCAATTGTCGCGTCTTCTGCTTCAAAAAGTATTATAAAAAAGACAACTAAACTATTAGGAAAAAATAAAACAATAGAGGATATAAAAAGTGAATTAAACTCTGATAATAAAATCAATGTTAGTTTTATTGTAGATACTTTAGACCTCTCACATCAAACTTTACCTAAGGGATTTAAAATGAATATAGGAGTGTCCAATATATTTAGACACAATGAAGCTTATAGTGTTGTTAAAGTAAAAGAAGTATTATCAAAAACAGAAAAAACATTTGAAGAAGCTAAAGGAAATGTAATTAGTGACTTTCAACAAAAAACAGAAGAACAATGGTTAGCTAGTTTAGCAAAAAAGTATAAAGTCTCTATCAATGAAGAGGCTTTAAAACAAGTTAAAAAAGAATTGCAATAATTTGAAAAAAACTGTTTACATACTTGCTTTGTTAGGTTTATTATCGTCTTGTGGTTATTTTAAACCAGTAAAAGATAAAAATGTAATTGCAAGAGTAAATGACGTGTTTTTGTATAGTGTAGAGCTAGAAAAAGTACTGCCAGATGACTTAAATGTACAAGATAGCTCTATGTTTGCTAACAACTTTATTAATAAATGGGCAACTCAGCAATTACTGGTTCAAGGAGCACAAATAAACTTGCCTGAAGATAAATTAGAAAAGTTTGATAAGTTAATAGCACAATATAAAAGTGATTTATATGGCAAAGCTTATTTAGAAGCTTTGGTCTCTAAAAATTTAAAAAAAACAGTTTCACCTGAAGAAGCCTCAATATATTATGAGGCTAATAAGGAAGCGTTTAAGTTAAACGAAGATTTAATTCAGTTCAGATATATTAATATAGATCCTAATAGATTAGATTTTGATGAGGTAAAGAAAAAATTTAAACGCTTTGATAGAACAGATAAGAAAGAGTTAGATTCTATTTCTATCCAGTTTAAATCATATTCATTAAAGGATTCTGTTTGGATTCGTGTTGATCAAGTAGTAAATAAAATTGCGGTAATTACCCCAGAAAATAAATCAGAACTGTTAAAAAAAACTAATTTTATACAGCACAAAGATTCATTAGGACTATATTTGATGCAAATAGTTGATGTCAAGCTTACAAATAGTACAGCACCATTAGAATATGTTAAACCAACTATTGATCAAATCGTTATAAATAAACGAAAACTAGAATTAATAAAACAATTAGAAAAGGACATAACAAAAGATGCCATTAAAAACAAACAATTTGAACTTTACAATTAAAACAAAAACGCTTCTCACTATAACGTTTTTATGCCTAACAGCGTTTACTGTTTCTGCACAAGAAATTATAGAAGATAAGGTTGAAACAAAAGTAACTGATACTACTATAACAAAAGAATCGCTTAAAATAGATGCTGTAGCTGCAGTAATAGGAGATTACATTGTATTAGATAGTGATGTAGATAAGATGATTTTACAATTAAAAGCACAAGGCGCTTCTATAGAAGGTGTGTCACGTTGTCAATTATTTGGAAAATTATTAGAAGATAAATTATATGCACACCACGCTATACAAGATAGTGTAGAAGTTAGTGATGCCGAAATTAGATCTAATGTAGATCAGCAAATACAGCAGTTTTTACAGCAGACTAATGGTAATATGGATGAGCTTTTAAAATTCTATAAAAAGGAAGATGAAGCTAGTTTTAGAGCAGAAATTTTTGAAATTAACAAAAGCAATAAGTTAGCATCAGAAATGCAAAGAAAAATTGTAGATGAGTTAGAAGTTACACCAGAAGAAGTACGTCAGTTTTTTAATAAAATACCACAAGACGAACGTCCAAGATTTGGTACAGAACTTAAAGTAGCACAAATTATTATTGAGCCTAAAGTTACTGAAGAAGAAAATCAACGTGTTATAGATAAGCTAAAACAATTTAAAAAAGAAGTTGAAGAAGATGGTAAAAGTTTTACTTCAAGAGCAGTCTTATACACAGATGACATAGCGTCAAAGAAAACGGGAGGATTGTATACTTTAAATAGAAGTCAACCACGTATGGTTAAGGAGTTTAGAGAAGTTGCATTTTCTTTAGAAGAAGGTGAGATTTCTGAACCTTTTGCATCAGAGTATGGTTATCATATAGCTTATTTAGAAAAAGTAAGAGGTCAGGAATATGATGTTAGGCATATTTTATTAATTCCAGATGTTTCTGAAAAACAAGTAATGGAAGCTAAAGAACAAGTTGATAAAATCAGACAAAGTATTGTAGATGGTGATTTAACTTTTGCTGAAGCAGCTAAAGAGTTTAGTGACGAAAAAGAAACTAAGTTTCAAGGCGGACAATTAATTAATCCACAAACTCAAGATTATAACTTTGAATTGACTAAAATGGATCCAGAATTTTATGGTCAAATCCAAGATTTAAAAAGTAATATCGTCAGCGAAGTTTTAACAGATCAAGATAGAACAGGTAATGTCAAGTTTAAATTAGTCACAGTAACAGATAGAATAGAAGATCATGATGCAGACTATGCTAGAGATTATTTAAAAATTAAAGAATTAGCCTTAAACGAAAAGCGTTTTAACGCTATAGATAAGTGGCAAAACGAAAAAATAAACGACACCTATATTAAAATAAGTCCTTCACATAGAAGCTGTGATTTTAATAGTAATTGGTTAAAAAACAAGTAAAAATTTATGTCTGACGTTGCAGCAATTAAAAACTTAGTAACCAAATACAACGATTTAAAACAAGAAATAGCCAAAGTAATAGTTGGTCAAGACGATGTTGTAAATCAAATTTTAATTTCAATTTTTTCTGGTGGTCATGCACTTTTAATAGGTGTTCCTGGACTAGCTAAAACCTTAATGGTTAATACCATTTCTAAGGCTTTAGGATTGGATTTTAAGCGTATTCAGTTTACCCCAGATTTAATGCCAAGTGATATTTTAGGAAGCGAAATTTTAGATGAGAATCGTAATTTTAAATTCATAAAAGGACCAATATTTGCTAATATTATTTTAGCAGATGAGATTAATCGTACACCTCCAAAAACACAAGCAGCTTTATTAGAAGCAATGCAAGAACGTTCTGTAACCGTTGCAGGTCATCAATACAAACTTGATTTGCCATACTTTGTTTTAGCCACACAAAACCCAATAGAACAAGAAGGAACTTATCCTTTACCAGAAGCACAATTAGACCGTTTTATGTTTGCTATTAATTTAGAGTATCCTTCTTTTGCAGAAGAAGTACAAGTAGTAAAAGCAACAACATCTAATCTTAAACCACAAGTTAATAGCTTATTTACGGCTCAAGAAATAATAGATTTCCAACAATTAATAAGACGTATTCCAGTAGCAGATAATGTTATTGAATATGCAGTAACAATGGTCGGTAAAACAAGACCAAATAGTGATGCTGCTTCAGACTTAATTAAGCAATACATAGATTGGGGAGCAGGACCAAGAGCATCACAAAACCTAATCTTAGCAGCAAAAACACATGCAGCTATAAACGGTAAGTTTTCTCCAGATATAGAAAATGTACAAGCTGTATCAACCAGTATTTTACGTCATAGAATGATTAAAAACTACAAAGCAGAAGCAGAAGGCGTTACTATAGAGCAGATTATAAAAAGCTTATTTTAAAATGAATTTAAAGCAATTTATTCTACCTTTAATTTTATTGTTAGCAGGAATCGGATTTACAATAACAGGTGCTTTATTTAAAATACAGCGTTTGCCAAATGGGAGTCTACTATTAACTATTGGTACATTTCTGGAGTTTACAGCTTTATTTTTAGCAATTATAAAATTGATAAAAATTTCTAGACAAAAATCTTAATTTTTTTTATTGAAACCCATATCAACATACAAACTCAGGGTATTTGGTTTAGATGTTGTTAGAGCAATTGCTATTTTACTTATTCTTTGCTCACATTCTACAATTTTATTAGTTCCAAAATCTAATACAACTTTAGTAAAATCTATTCAGTTTTTTGGCACTATAGGTGTAGATATTTTTTTTGTATTAAGTGGGTTTTTAATCGGTACAATACTAATCAAACATATAGAAGCAAAGCAAACGACGTTAAAACATTTCATACAATTCTGGATGCGACGTTGGTTTAGAACCTTACCAAATTATTATCTAGTTTTACTTATAAATATTGTGTTGTTATTTGTTTTTAATAACGAAACACCAAAACAATTGTATAAATTCGTCTTCTTTTTTCAAAATTTTAACCAAGAACATCCAGATTTCTTTACAGAGTCATGGAGTCTATCAATAGAAGAGTTAGCCTATTTAGTTGGTCCAATTTTAATAATGATTTCAGGATTTGTTTTAAAAAAAAATAATAAATGGACATTTTTAATAGTTACTTTATTAACTATTTTGTTTTTTACTTTAAACCGTTATGTTTTTCATATAAGTTTTACAGCAATACCAACAGAAATTTCGTGGAGTAAAACACTTAGAAAAGTAGTTGTTTATAGAATAGACAGTATTTTTTATGGGTTTATTGGTGCTTTCATTAGTATTTATTATGCGCAATTATGGAAACAATACAGATGGATAAGCTTTAGTTTAGGAGTTATTTTGTTTTTAGGAGTTCATTTTTATATCTATCAAAACCAGTTAGAACCTAATGTGTTTTCTTTCTTTTTTAATGTGTGGTATTTAGCTTTAATCTCAATATCTATTTTGTTAACATTTCCAATGTTTTCAAATTGGCAAAAAGGTCACTTATTCTCTAAGACAATCACAAAGATTAGTTTATGGTCGTATTCTATCTATTTAATCAACTATTCTATAGTATTGTTAAGCTTAAAGCAATTTATAAATGTTTCAATTTTAACAAGTATTGAAAAAGTAAGTTTACTAATTTTATTTTGGATACTTACGTTTAGTATTTCAGCATTAATATTCAAATATTTTGAAAAACCAATCCTTAAATTCAGAGAATCTTTCAAATTCACGAAATCGTTTTAGTTTAAAGGTTTGATAATTTAATATTTTATTACCTATAAAATTGTTGATTCAATAGCTTTAGGCTTGTATTTCTTCAATTTTTTGCGTTATACGTAATGATTCTTCAATTTAATTATATGTTTTTAAAACTCTTTAATTTATTGTAATTTCGCAAGACAGTTTAATAGAAAAATAACCCTTAAAAAAGACGATATGGCATTCGATATTGACATGATAAAAAAGGTGTATAACCAAATAACAGATCGTGTAGACAAAGCACGTGAAGTAGTTGGGAAACCTTTAACACTTTCTGAAAAGATTTTATATTCACATTTATGGGATGGTACTCCTAATAAAGCCTTTACAAGAGGTGCAGATTATGTAGATTTTGCTCCAGATAGAATTGCATGTCAAGATGCGACTGCACAAATGGCTTTATTGCAATTTATGCAAGCCGGAAAATCTAAAGTAGCAGTGCCTACAACAGTACATTGTGATCACTTAATCCAAGCTAAAGAAGGTGCAACTACAGATTTAAAACATGCAAATGATGTAAGTAGTGAAGTCTTTAACTTTTTAGAGTCAGTATCTAATAAATTTGGTATCGGTTTTTGGAAACCTGGAGCTGGAATTATCCACCAAGTAGTATTAGAAAATTATGCATTTCCTGGAGGAATGATGATTGGTACAGATTCTCACACTGTAAATGCAGGTGGTTTAGGTATGGTTGCTATTGGAGTTGGAGGTGCAGATGCAGTAGATGTTATGGCTGGAATGGCTTGGGAGCTTAAATTCCCTAAATTAATTGGTGTTAATTTAACAGGTAAATTATCAGGTTGGACTGCACCAAAAGATGTTATTTTAAAAGTAGCTGGTATCGTTTCTGCAAAAGGAGGAACAGGTGCTATAGTAGAATATTTTGGACCTGGTGCAACAGCAATGTCTTGTACAGGAAAAGGAACTATATGTAATATGGGTGCCGAAATTGGTGCTACTACTTCTACTTTTGGTTATGACGAGTCTATGGAACGTTATTTGCGCGCTACAGGTAGAGCAGATGTTGCAGACGAAGCAAATAAAATAAAAGATTATTTAACAGGAGATGCTGAAGTGTATGCAAATCCAGAACAATATTTTGATCAAGTAATTGATATTAATTTATCAGAATTAGGACCATTATTAAACGGACCTTTTACTCCAGATTTATCAACACCAGTTGGTAATAAAATGAATGAAACTGCTAAAGTTAACGATTGGCCATTAAATGTAGAATGGGGATTAATCGGGTCTTGTACTAACTCGTCCTATGAAGATTTATCTCGTGCATCATCAATAGCTCAACAGGCTTTAGATAAAGGATTAAAAATGAAATCTGAACTTGGTATCAATCCAGGATCAGAACAAGTACGTTATACAGCAGATAGAGATGGTATTTTAGGTGTTTTTGAAAAACTAGATGCTAAAATATTTACTAATGCTTGCGGACCTTGTATTGGACAATGGGCTAGATATAGCGATCCTAAAAACGCACCAAAAAATAGTATTGTACATTCTTTTAATAGAAACTTTGCCAAACGTGCAGATGGTAATCCAAACACACATGCGTTTGTTGCTTCGCCAGAAATAACTGCAGCTATTGCAATTGCTGGTCGTTTAGACTTTAATCCTTTAACAGATAAGTTAATAAATGAGGATGGTCAAGAAGTAATGTTTGACGAGCCTACAGGATGGGAATTACCTCCTAAAGGTTTTGCTGTAGAAGATGCTGGTTTTTTAGCACCAGATGAAGATGGAAGTGGTGTAGTGGTTAAAGTAGCTTCAAAATCAGAGCGTTTGCAATTACTAACTCCTTTTGAGCCAATTGGAAGTTCTGTTTCAGGAGCAAAATTATTAATTAAAGCGTTTGGAAAATGTACAACCGACCATATTAGTATGGCTGGACCTTGGTTACGTTTTAGAGGACATTTAGATAATATTGCAAATAATACTTTGATAGGAGCAGTTAATGCTTTTGGTAAAAAAACTAATTTCGTTAAAAATCAATTAACAGGAGAATATGGAGGTGTACCTGACACAGCTAGAGCTTATAAGGCTGCGGGTATCCATACAATTGTTGTAGGAGATCATAATTATGGAGAAGGATCTTCTCGTGAACACGCAGCTATGCAACCAAGACATTTAGGTGTTGCTGCTGTTATAGTAAAGTCTTTTGCACGTATACACGAAACAAACCTTAAAAAACAAGGTATGTTAGGGTTGACATTTGTTAATGAAAGTGATTACGACCTAATCCAAGAAGATGATACAATCAATTTCCTAGATTTAGAAGTATTTACTCCAGGAAAAACTTTAAATATAGAGTTTGTCCATGCAGATGGTACTAAAAATGTTATAGAAGTAAATCATACGTATAACCAATCTCAAATAGACTGGTATAACGAAGGAAGTGCGCTTAACTTAATTAAAAAAGAAAACGCATAAACTTCAAGATTCATAATATAAAAACTCCTAAATTAACGTTTAGGAGTTTTTTTGCTTTTTATTGTAAGAATTTATAAAGGATTTCGACTATAAATCAATCTAATAAATCATAAATTATGAATTCACTTTGGTTTTTTGAAGACACCAATCTTTTTAAGATGTTATGTCCTCATAAGTTTAAAGCATATAAAAAAGATCACGATTTTGATGCTTATAAAAAGAAAGATTACATCTATTTTACTGAAGACTTTGCCAACAAAGTATTTCTTATAGAAAAAGGAAAAGTAAAAATTGGTTATTACAATGAAGGTGGAGAAGAAATAGTGAAAGCTATTTTATCTAAGGGGCAACTCTTTGGAGAAAAAGCTATTTTAGGTCAAGTAAAGCGAGATGATTTTGCACAATCTATAGATAATACCACTTCTATTTGTCCAATAAGTGTAGATACTATGCATGATTTGATGCGTAATAATCAAACTTTTAGTTTTAAAGTCTATAAATTTATAGGATTAAAATTAAAAAAATTAGAACGAAGGCTTCAGCTTTTAATGTTTAAAGACACTAAAACGCGATTAATTGAGTTTTTAGATGAACTATGTGCAGAGTTTGGATATGATTGTCCAAAAACAGGAGATCATATAGTTATACATCCTTATACACAAAAAGATATTGCCTCTTTAATAGGTACATCAAGGCCAACCTTAAATACGCTTTTAAATGAGTTAAAAGAAGAAAATGTTTTAGAATTTAGAGGGAAAGAAATAAGAATTTACAAAGCAACAGCATAAATTTTAAATCACATAATATATTAGTTAAAACCATAGTATTTGCTATGGTTTTTTTATTAGATATAAATCGCCTTTTCTTTTTACAGAAGGCGCTTCATTAATTTTTAGAACTATAAAATTATCCTGATAAATAGTTTATCATTTTAAAGAAAAAGTAAAGGCGAACAGGATGTGATCTAAAAAAACAAATAATAACACATGAAAAAAACTGATTTAAACCTAAAAAACATCTTATTTGGATTGTTTTTAGCACTTCTAATTATACCAACTACGCGACAATTTATTCAAGTACAATTGCATAAAGGTTTGGCTCTATTTTCGCCAGGAGTAGAAAATGAAACAGATAGAGCTGTAATAGCTAATTATAACTGGGTATTAACCGATTTAAATAATGAGCCTTATAATTTCCGTCAAGCGGAAAAAAAAGTCACGCTAGTTAGCTTTTGGGCAACATGGTGTCCACCTTGTATTGCAGAATTACCAAGTATGCAAAAACTACATAATGATTATAAAGATAAAATAGAATTTGTGTTTATATCAAATGAAAAGCAGCAAGTAGTTTCAGCATTTTTAAGGAAAAACAATTACACCTTTAATGTATATAAACCTAGTCAAGCTTCTTCAAATCCATTATTTGAAGTAAGAAGCATCCCAAGAAACTTCTTGATTGATAAAAACGGAAACGTTGTGATTGATAAGTCTGGTGCTGCAAATTGGAATAGTGAGAAGGTAAGAAGAACTATTGATGGGTTGTTGGATAATTAAAGCGTTTTAAAAAAGGCTTTAATAAAACTCCAAGAAAATAAAGACCACATCACTTTTAATTCTTCTTTAAAAGTTGATTCTTCATCTAAAAATCGAAACATTGTTTGTATTGTGTTTTTATTATAAAACTGCTCGAAGATCCATTCTCCTTTATGGTTTTCATCTTTTAAAACTTTTAAAAACACTTTATCATAAAAGGTGTATTTAGATTTAAAAAGACCTTTAGAAGGCGTTTGATTAGCTTTTAAATTGGTAATAAGTTTGTTAACTTTATTTTCTGTGTGTTTAAAACTATAACCTGTACTTCCTTTAACCCAACCACCAGCTGTACCAATTTTGGTGACCTTTTCTGTATTGTATTTGTCAAACGGAAAGTTAGTCATTGGTATCTGACCAATTTCGGTTTCAACAATTTGGTAATTGTCAATCTTTAAATAGTCTTTAATGTATTTTTTTAGGTAAGTATCGTAAACTTGCTCTTCAACTACGTTTTCTGTAAAATAAGTAAATTCTACTAAGGCTTCTCGCTTAGAAAATGGTAATACATAATTAAAAGTAGTTTGATTGCCATCTTTTAAACGGTAATCCATCATAGTTACAGTATCTTCTTCAAAACAATCGGTTTTGGTTTTAATAACCCAACCCTTAAAATGTTGCGTAATGCTTATATAATCAGATAATTTTGAGTTAATATTGTCTGTAATATGACTATCAAAAACGTGATTAGCAGTATAGTTATTCGTTTTGGTCGTCACCAAAACAGTTTCGTTTTCAGTAACAGACGTGACGTGTTCAACTAAAAAATGGATATTGTCTAGCGGACTGAGTTGTGCTATAGCTTCAGTATAAAAATCTATTGCACGAATGGTTTTGTAGATATAAGGATCAAGATTTAGCTCAATATTTTTTTTAGATGTAATGACTTTTGCTTTTTGCCATTTTTGATGCGTTATAGGGTTCCATTTGCTGGTTTTAGTTTCCCAGAAACTCCATGTTTTATCGTTCGTTGTTTTTGTAGAAGGATCTATTAATGCGATTTGCTTTTCTTTAAAAAAAAGGTCTTTACTTAATGCTAAAGCAAGTTGTAGACCTGCAAGTCCATTACCAACTATTATGTAATCATAATGGTTTTTTAGCATACTAATTTATATTATCTTTTGAAGTATTTAAAAGGTACAAACAACATCCCAAAACATTCTCCATCTCCTTTTCCTAAATGTTTGTGGTGTATTTTGTGCGCACGTCTAACTCCTTTTGCGTACCAATTATTAGCGTTTCTAAATATTTTGAAACGTTGGTGTATAAAGATGTCATGAACTAAAAAGTAAGCTGCCCCATAAGACATTATACCTAAACCAATAGGTAGGCAATACCAAATACCTTCATAACTCCAAAGATAAAAACAGGTCATACTTACTAGTGCGTAAAATATAAAAAAAGCATCATTGCGTTCAAACCAACTGTCATGATTTTTATGATGATGGTCTTTATGTAAGGACCATAAAAAACCATGCATAACATACTTGTGTGTAAACCAAGCCATAAATTCCATTGCACTAAAAGTGCCGACAAAAACTAATATCCAATATACTACTTGCATTTTTATAATAAGTTAAGTTGATATTTAATGTAACTACGTGTTAAAAGCTCTGCCTTTTTATAATTAGGAACTCTAATACGTGCATTTTTAATTTCTAAAGCTGGAGTTTTCTTTAATTTTTTAAGTAACTGATTGTAATAACGATATGCCATAAACACACCAAATTTTGCTTCTATTGGTAGTTTTTTAATACCTACCAGACCATTATTAAAATCATTTTCTATGTCTTTAATAATTAATTGTTTGTCTTCCTCTGTCAGATTTACTAAATCTGTATTTGGAAAGTAAGTCCTGTCTAGCAATTCATGATCAGCTTTTAAGTCGCGTAAAAAATTAACTTTCTGAAATGCAGAACCTAATGACATTGCAGTATCTTTTAAGTCGTCATACATTATCTGATCGCCTTTTACAAAGACTTTTAAACACATTAAACCTACAACATCTGCAGATCCATAGATATAATCTTTGTATTCTTGTTCGGTTTCGTATTTAGATTTTGATAAATCTAAACGCATACTTTTCATAAAAGAATCTACCATATGTTTGTCAATATTACACTTATGGTATGTATGCTGAAACGCATTAAGTATAGGGTTTAAGCTTATTTTTTCTTGTAAAGCAAATTCTAAATCGTCTTCAAAACGTTCAAATAATTCTTTTTTATTGTACTCATGAAAGGTGTCTACAATTTCGTCTGCAAATCTTACAAAACCATAAATATTGTAAATATCCTGTCTGATTGTGTCCGAAAGCATTTTTGTAGCTAAAGAAAACGAAGTGCTGTAAGATTTAGTTACCACTTTACTACAATCGTAAGATACAGAATCAAATAATGCTTTCATTTTTAGTTTTTATGGTGTTTAGTGATTAATTCTGCTACTAATTTTCCAGATATTAGTGCTGGTGGTACACCTGGTCCAGGTACAGTAAGCTGACCAGTAAAGTAAAGATTATTTATTTTTTTACTTTTTAATTTTGGTCTTAAAAACGCAGTTTGTAAAAGCGTATTAGCCATTCCGTAAGCATTTCCTTTGTAAGAATTGTATTCTTTAATAAAGTCTTTGACACAAAAAGACTCTTTAAAGATAATATTATTTGTAACATTTTGGCGTGTTAAATTTTCAAAACGTTTCATAATAATGTCAAAATATTGTACTCTTAGTTGTGGTGTGTCTTCTATGCCTGGTGCTATTGGAATTAAAAAGAAACCCGTTTCGCATCCTTTAGGAGCCATACTAGCATCTGTTTCTGAAGGAAAATTAGCATAAAACAAAGGGTCTTTTGGCCACTTCGGATTATCGTATATATCTTCGGCATGTGTTTCAAAATTAGTATCAAAGAACAAATTGTGATGCTGAATGTTTTTTAGTTTTTTATCAAATCCAATATAAAATAGAAGAGAGGAAGGTGCAAATGTTTTTTTGCTCCAATATTTTTCAGAATATTGTCTGTATTGTTGATCTAACAAGGTTTCTGAGTGATGATAGTCTGCACCACTTAAAACAATATCAAATTCTAAAGTTTTATCATTGACAACAATAGAAGTTGCTTTTTTATTTGTTACGTTTATTTTTGAAACTGGACTATTTGTATGTATTGTTACGCCTAAACTTTTTGCTAAAGTTTTCATAGCTTTTATAATTTCATACATTCCACCTTTAGGATGCCAAGTGCCTAAACCAAAATCGGCATAGTTCATAAAACTATAGAATGAAGGTGTGCTACTTGGTTTTGCTCCTAAAAATAAGACAGGGAATTCTAAAGTTGAAATTAATTTAGGGTTTTTAAAATGCTTTCTAACATCACCACTAATAGTTTTAAAGAATTGATCAACTCTTGAGACTGTTTCTTTAGTAACCAATTCAAAAGGGGAAACACCTGGCTTTAAAACCACTTTATTGATTGCTATATCGTAATGTGTTTGCGCTTTAGAGATGAATTTTTTTAAAGCAATAGAGCTTCCGGGTTCTATACGATCAAACTCTTCGCAAATCTTATCTAAAGTGTCACCTATTGTGATGACTTCATCTTTAAAAAATATTTTATAGGCTGGACTTAGCTTGTCTAATTGATAGTAGTCTGATGTTTTTTTGTCAAAATCCGCAAAAAAAGTATCAAAAACATCAGGCATCCAGTACCAACTTGGACCAATATCAAATGTAAAGCCTTCTTTTTTTAATTGTCTACAACGTCCACCAACAGTATCGTTTTTTTCAAATACAGAAACACTATTTCCGTTTTTTGCTAAATAACAGGATGCAGATAGTGCTGAAAAACCAGAACCAATAATTGCTATTTTTTTATTCATTTAAATATAACTACTTATATGCTTTGTACAAATTCCTTTGTAGACTTAAAAATTGATATTTGTTGGTTGTTTTCTTCTTCAATAAATGCTGTCATCCTACCAGAAACAATAAGTTTGTTCGAATTATCTTTTAATAATTTATCCTTAAATTCTTTAAAATATTTAGAAATGTCTTTTTTAATAGGCATTACGGTAAAACAGGAAACAAACCTAATATTATTATATTGAGTTAATAAAAACTCTAAACTTCTTATAGGTACACTCTGTCCAAGGTAAATACAATGATGCCCTTTATTGATAACTTCGTAATTACTGTAAAGTAAACCAAGCTCATGTACTTCGTTATCAGGTAAAAACAATACATAGGTTATTTTTTCAGTATTGGGTTTTGCTTTGTTTAACGCTATTTCAGTATTGATTACAATTTTATGTTTAATCAATTCGACTATAAAATGCTCGTGAGCAGGAGTGATAGTATCGGTTTGCCATAACATGCCAATTTCTTCAAGGAAAGGAACAAAAATAGTATAAAATATGTCTTGAAAACTTTGCTCAGAAATTAATTCGTTATAGGTTTTAAAAAAAAGCGCTTGATCAAAATTCATCATCGCTAATTTTAGATTGTTGATAGAGTTCTTTGATTCATCATTTTTTTCGGCTATCTCTCTAACAAGCGCAGGGATTTCTTCAGTTTTTAAGGCAGCAATCTTAGATATTTTATAGCCATTTTTGTTTAAAAAGCTAATATTTAATATCTTCTGAAGGCTTGCTAAACTGTAATATCTAATATTAGTTTCGGTTCTGTTAGGTTTAAAAAGATCATAGCGTTTTTCCCATATCCTTATGGTATGCGCTTTGATACCGGAGAGATTCTCAAGATCTTTTATGCTGAATTTACTTTTAATATTGTTCATTATTTAGCTAAATTAATTAAACAAAATTAATTTTAAGCAAAATATGTTAAACATTTTGAAATAATTAACACTAAGTTTTTAAGAAATATAAATTTAAGAAGTGCGCACGAGAAGATTCGAACTTCCACAACCTAATCGGTTACTAGCCCCTCAAGCTAGCGCGTCTACCAATTCCGCCACGTGCGCTTTTAGAAAGATAATGGTAAAAAAAAAGTTAAGCATTACGCTTAACTTTTTTTGTGACCAGACTGGGGCTCGAACCCAGGACCATCTCCTTAAAAGGGAGATGCTCTACCAACTGAGCTATCTGGTCTTCCTTGTTTTGAGGGTGCAAATATAGAAACGATTTATTAATCTCACAACACTATTTTAATTTTTTTTTTGTTTTTTTGTTCTACTTTAATTTACATATTTAATAATCAATAGTTAAGCGTAAAAATGAATTTAGTTTTAGTTGGATATATGGGTTCCGGAAAGTCAACAATTGGCTTAAAGCTATCAAAAATTTTAGAATATAATTTTATTGATTTGGATCATTATATTGTAGATAATGAACAATTAACTGTACAAGAGATTTTTAAAACTAAAGGCGAAATTTATTTTAGGAAATTAGAACAAAAGTATTTAAAACAAATTATTTCAAAACATGAAAAGACTATAATTGCTCTAGGAGGTGGTACACCTTGCTTTTATGATACAATGGACTTTTTGAATTTAATTTATGAAATAAAAACTATTTATTTAAAAACCAATTTAGATATTTTAACTAATAGACTTTTTAAAGATACATCAAGACCACTTATTAGTCATTTAAAGACTAAAGTAGATTTAAAAGAATTTATAGCTAAACATTTATTTGAACGTTCTTTCTTTTATAATAAAGCAAAAATAGTGGTTGAAGCTAATGAGATAGATAAAACAATAGATAGTATTTTATTTACTTTAAATAAGCAATCCAATTTTTAGTATCTAAATCAACTACTACGTGTTCATTCAAGGACGTAGATAATGAGATACCCTTAAAATCTGCTTTTACAGGAAATTTTTTATGATTTCTGTTAACCAAAACGGCAGTTTTAAATTGTTTAAGAGGTACATCTAAAAAGTGCTTAACACCGTAAATTAGGGTGGTTCCAGAATTTAAAACATCATCTATTAATATTACCGATTTGTTTTGATAATCTTCAACTTTAATAGAAGTAGAAATTGGTGATCTTGGGTTTTTCTTATCTATTATAACTTTACACAGTCTTGGAGAAATCGGAGCTATTTTTGATAGAATAGTTTTTAGTTTTTTTGCCAATATGTAACCATTAGCATCAATTCCTGCTAGAACAACTTCTTTTTCAGAGCTATTTGCTTCATAGATTTGATACGCTATCCTCCTTAATTTATTATTAATGGCTTCAGCGTTTAATATAGTGTTGTCAATTGTTTTCATATTTTATTCTTCGCTATCAATGTATATATTGTCTAAATCTCTTCGGTCTTTTTTGGTAGGACGACCAACTCCTTTTTTACGATAGTAATCTTTGGCTAATTTAAGTAATTCTTGTGCCTCAAAAGCAGATTTAGGTGTATTATCAACACGATAAATATCTACAAGTTTAGCACCAATTCTATTTGGTGGTATGTCTAAAACTGTTAATTGATAGTGTATTTGATTTTTTCTAAGTTCTATTTTATCGGTTGGATAAACCTCTCTACTAGGTTTAACAACAGCATCATTAATCTTGATTTGTCCTTTTTTACATGCAGTTGTAGCTATGTTTCTAGTTTTATAATATCTAACACACCATAAATATTTATCTATTCGCATACAAATTATCTAAAATTAGCGTTAATGTTATTGTACAAAATTATATTAAAACGTAAATTGCCACTTCAAAAATAAGAATAATGAAAATAACAAAATTACCATTTGTCCTTTTATCTCTTTTTATAATAATTTTAGCTTGTAGTAGTGATGATGATATTACTCCTTTTGTTGAAAGAGATAGAGCAGAAGTATTTGCAGAGGACCTAGCAGAAATTGAAGAGTATTTACAAACACATACCTACAATTACGATGAATTTGATTTTAACAATCTATATTCTTTAGCAAATGACACTTTTGAAATTGTTTTTGAGGCTATAAATGAAGATAATAATAATTTAGACGCTATTCCATTAATAAATAGACCAGAACTTACAAGTAAAATTGTTACAGATAATGGAATAGACTATACCTTATATTATTTAAATTTACGTGAAGGTTTAGGTGATGTTGTTGATCCATTAGATGCTGCTGCAGTTATATATGAAGGAACGCTTTTAGATGGTTCAGTTTTTGATTCAAATCTAGTAACACCAATAGCATTTCCATTAACATCAGATGGTATATTAATAGCAGGTGTCGTTATAGGGTTTAAAGAAGCAATAATAGAGTTTAAAACACGTGATGGCTTTACAGAGAATGGTGATGGTACAATTACTAATCATAATCATGGTATAGGAGCTACTTTTATTCCTTCAGGTATTGGTTTTTTCTCTAATGCTCAAATAGGTATTCCTGCTTATTCTCCATTAATCTTTAGAATAAATTTAATTACTAGACTTGATACAGATTTTGATGGTGATAATGTAGCCTCTTTTATTGAAGATTTGAATGATAATGGAGATGGTAATGATGACGACACTGATGGTGACGGTATTGGTAATTTTATTGATAATGATGATGACAATGATGGTGTTTTAACCAGAGATGAAGATTTAGAAGATACAGATTTAAATTTTGATAGCGATGGTGATGGAGACCCAACTAATGATAAAAATGGAGATGGAGATCCTACAAATGATGATACTGATGGCGACGGGATACCTAATTATTTAGATGCAGACTCTAATGAGTCTAATTAAAGTATGATACATACAAATAAAAAAAGCCTATTTAATTTAAATAGGCTTTTTTTATTTATTGAAATTAATATTATCCTCTATTGCGTCCCATTCTATTTTCTCTAAAATCTTTCATTTTAGTGATTATAGTTTCTTGATATTTTTTCTTAGTAATTTCTTCACCTTTACTTGGTGCAATGATGGCTACTCTTTCTTCCGGATTCAAAATCAATTTAGTGCAAAGCATTGTTGTATCTCCTGTGCTTACTTCTAAAATTAGTCCTGGTAATCCCCAATATTCCAATGGACCTTGGCTTACAGGTACTTTTGTAGTGTACCAAGCTTCAACTTCTGTCATAGGTATGTTAACCTCACCATTTTCATCTGTATTAGTGTTTCTTAATCTGTCCCATGAAAAGGAATACCAAGCTAACTCGCTAGTTGGTATAGAAGCAGTTGCTTTAAAGCATACATAGTTTCCTATTTTTTTAGTTTCACTACCCATATTCCACTTTATAGCTTGTAACTCATCTTTAACCAAAAAGCGTTTACCGTAAAACTCTTGGTTTTGAATCTGTGTATTAGTCTTTACATTTTTATATTGGTTACCTGCAGCAAAGTTTTTTCCCCAAGAATCTGTTGCGCCTGACAATGCATCAATTTTTTCTTCCTCTTCAAAAAAAGATTCCTCCTTATTAAAAGTTAGCGTGTAAACTTTTTCAAGTCTATTTTTTAATCGTGCTTTTATATCTTTTTTTTGTGCTTCGGTTAGTCGGTCTCCCCAACGACCTAAATCCATTTTTTCTTTAGATACGTAATATGCTTTTCCTTGAAAGTCTTTTTTATTTTGTATTTTTTCTTTAAAAGGAGTTGTGTTTATCAAAAAACTTAAGGTTAAAATACTAATTATTATAAGTAGAAGTTTCATATATTTTTAAATTGTTTAAAACAAATAATTAATAAGAAAAAAGTATATTTTTTTCAATAAATTAACATTATTGTTATACTATTAGTAATTATGGCTTTTAAAATATTATTTACATTTACTTTAAAGCATTACAGATAAGCTTAAAATTAACTGTTCTGGTCTTGTGTCTAATCGGTTAGGGTTTAAGGTTGTTATGTTATTGGTAATAATTGTAGCTTCATTATTATTAAATCCTCTTTCATAACGAAGATCCAAACCAAATTTATTAAAGTTTACACCTACACCAAAGTTTATACCTACCGAAAAATCGTTTTCAATAGAATTAATACTTGCGTTCTCAAACCCGCTGTCTAATATATATTGTAGAGTAGGTCCACCAAAAACACTAACAGGTCCTAAAACTTTAATACCTACCAATAAAGGCACATCTAATTTTTTTAAATCAAAAGTACCAGCGTTATATTCACTTTTTGTAGCTGTATAAACTAGTTCTGGTTTTAAATATAGTTTATCACCAAGTTTTCCAAATACTCCTACGTGGTAGCCTATATTTCTATCAGGATTTTGATAATTGTTGTTAATAGATTGAAAATAGCTACCATTACCATTATAGTTTAGACCTCCTTTTAAACCAAAACCACTTACGTTTTGTGCAATTGCTGATGAGGCTGCTAAGGTTAAACACGTAACTAATAAAAATACTTTTTTTGAAATTTTCATAATGATTCGTTTTATTGATTAGGCTTTAAACTTAACGAAAATTATACTTAAATATTTTTAATAACCTGATTTTAAAGCGTTTTAAAACAAAAAAGAGTCATAAACTTAGTGTTTTAGGACTCTTTTAAAATGTTAAAAAGCAAGTTATTTTCTAGCTATTACTTTTTCTGAAGCTTTTACAATAGCGTTTGCGTTTAAACCATATTTTTCCATTAGTAGAGCTGGTGTACCTGACTCTCCAAAAGTATCATTAGTTGCTACAAACTCTTGAGGTGTTGGTATATGTTGCGATAATACACGTGCAACACTTTCGCCTAAACCACCTAAATGGTTATGCTCTTCTGCTGTAACTATACATTTTGTTTTGGTAACAGAATCTATAATTGCTTTAGCATCTAAAGGTTTGATAGTGTGAATATTTATAACTTCTGCAGAAATACCTTTCTCGTTCAATGTTTTAGCAGCTTCTAAAGCTTCCCAAACTAAATGTCCAGTAGCAACAATAGTTACATCTTTACCATCTTGAAGGTGTAAGGCTTTTCCGATTTCAAATTTTTGGTTTTCTGAAGTAAAATTAGCTACTTTTGGACGCCCAAAACGCAAGTAAACAGGACCATGATACTCAGCTATAGCTAAAGTAGCAGCTTTGGTTTGGTTGTAGTCACATGGATTGATTACGACCATACCAGGTAGCATTTTCATTAATCCAATATCTTCAAGGATTTGGTGCGTGGCACCATCTTCACCTAAAGTTAAACCAGCGTGCGAAGCACAGATTTTTACATTTTTATCAGAGTAAGCAACACTTTGTCTAATTTGGTCATAAACACGACCTGTAGAGAAGTTTGCAAATGTACCAGTAAATGGGATTTTACCACCTATAGTCATTCCTGCAGCAAGTCCAATCATGTTTGCTTCTGCAATACCAACTTGAAAAAAGCGTTCTGGATGATTCTTTTTAAAATCATCCATTTTTAAAGAACCAATCAAATCGGCACAAAGTGCAACTACATTTTCGTTATTTTTTCCTAACTCTGTTAATCCAGCTCCAAAACCTGAGCGCGTATCTTTATTTCCTTGATTTTCGTATGTTTTCATAGTAATGCCCACAAAAGTGGGTATCTGTTTAATTAGTCTTAAAATTTAATAATCTCCAAGTGTTTCAGCATTTTGTTTAAGTCCTATAGCAAGTTGCTCGTCATTTGGTGCTTTACCATGCCAAGCATGAGTATGCATCATAAAATCTATACCATTACCCATTACGGTTTTAAGTAAAACACAAACAGGTTTTCCTTTTCCGGTTAGGCTTTTAGCTTCTGCCATTCCTTTTAATATGGCTTCAATATTATTTCCTTTTTCAATTTCTAAAACAGTCCAGCCAAAAGCTTCAAATTTACCTTTAATGCTACCCATTGGTAAAACATCGTCTGTAGAACCATCAATTTGCTGACCATTTAAATCAATAGTGGCAATAATATTATCTACTTTATTACCAGATGCATACATAATAGCTTCCCAATTTTGACCTTCTTGAAGTTCACCATCACCATGCAAACTATATATTAAATGATTACATCCATTAAGTTTTTTAGCTTGTGCTGCACCTAAAGCTACGCTTAATCCTTGTCCTAAAGATCCAGAAGCAATTCTAACACCAGGTAAGCCTTCATGTGTTGTTGGGTGACCTTGTAATCTAGTATTGATTATTCTGAAGGTGTTTAATTCTTCAACAGGAAAATAACCAGATCTGGCTAGAACACTGTAAAAAACTGGAGATATGTGACCATTTGATAAGAAAAAAACATCTTCTCCTGTACCATCCATATCAAATCCATCTTTTCTATCCATAATGTCATTGTAAAGTGCTACAAAAAATTCTGCGCAACCTAAGGATCCTCCTGGATGACCGGAGTTTACTTTGTGTACCATACGTAAAATGTCTCTACGTACTTGAGTGGTTAAATCTTCTAATTGTTGTATGCTTGCCATGTTTTATGGATTAGTTTAATTTACCCCAAAAGTAGTTTTTTATAAAGGGCTTACAAAAATTGAAACTTTACAGTTATTAACCAAATAGGACGATTTCTTAACAATTGACAGAAAAATTGGATAAGAATAACAAAAATTTCAATTTTAGGAACTATTTAAGACCCTTTGTGTATTTCTTATATATATTTGCTAGCTGAAGATTTAAGAGATATAATGACTTTCGATTTAAAAGCAAAAGACACACAAAGTAATGCAAGAGCAGGAGTAATTACAACCGATCATGGTGTAATAGAAACGCCTATTTTTATGCCTGTTGGTACCGTCGCTTCTGTAAAAGGCGTACACCAAAGAGAATTAAAAGAGGATATAAATGCAGATATTATATTAGGAAACACTTATCATTTATATTTAAAACCTCAGATTGATATTATTGAAAAAGCTGGTGGTTTGCATAAGTTTATGAACTGGGATCGTAATATTTTAACCGATTCTGGTGGTTATCAAGTATATTCTTTGTCTTCAAATAATAAAATTAAAGAAGAAGGCGTCAAGTTTAAATCTCATATTGATGGTAGTTACCATATGTTTACACCAGAGAATGTCATGGAAATCCAACGTAGTATAGGAGCAGATATTATTATGGCTTTTGACGAGTGTACTCCTTATCCATGTGATTATAATTACGCAAGACGATCGATGCATATGACACACCGTTGGTTAGAGCGTTGTATAACTCATTTAGAAAAAACACCTTTAAAGTACGATTATTCTCAAGCGTTTTTCCCTATAGTTCAAGGAAGTACTTATAAAGATCTAAGAAAACAATCTGCCGAATATATAGCAGGTGTTGGAGCAGTAGGTAACGCAATTGGTGGACTATCTGTTGGAGAGCCAGCAGAAGAACTTTACGCTATGACAGAGATTGTTACAGCTATTTTACCAGAAGATAAACCACGTTACTTGATGGGTGTTGGTACACCAATAAATATTTTAGAAAACATTGCTTTAGGTGTTGATATGTTTGACTGTGTAATGCCAACGCGTAATGCTAGAAACGGAATGTTATTTACAGCATATGGCTCTATTAATATCAAAAATTTAAAATGGCGTGACGACTTTTCTCCAATAGACGAAATGGGTATTACGTATGTAGATACAGAATATAGTAAAGCATACCTACGTCATTTATTTACTGTAAATGAATTACTAGGCAAGCAAATAGCAACTATCCATAATTTAGGATTCTATTTATGGTTAGTAAAGGAAGCAAGAAAACATATCTTAGTGGGTGATTTTAGACCATGGAAAGATAAGATGGTTAAACAAATGGATAATCGCTTATAATTAAAGGACATTAAAACCTATTTCCTTAGGAGAGGTTGGAAGAGAATGAAAATACTAGATTGGTACATATTAAAACGCTATTTACTGACTTTTTCAGTAATGCTACTCTTGTTTATACCAATAGGTATAACAGTGCATTTAGCTGAGAAAATTGGAAGAATTTTAGAAAACAATGTACCCTTTGGAGAGGTGATGTTATACCTGTTAAATTTTACGATCTACTTTGCACATTTATTATTCCCTTTATTTTTATTTTTATCTGTTATTTGGTTTACTTCAAAGTTGGCTAATAATACAGAGAT
Organism: Olleya sp.; assembly: GCA_023300575.1. GTDB lineage: Bacteria > Bacteroidota > Bacteroidia > Flavobacteriales > Flavobacteriaceae > Olleya. The sequence goes on along the minus strand of JALZUT010000081.1, from coordinate 12,786 downwards.
TGTCGCTTTTTTAAGTTCAGGTGTCTCTTTTACTCGTTTTTTAAGACCTTATATTATTGGAGGTGTAATTGTAGCACTGTTGTCAATTTTACTTGGTTTGTATTTAGCACCAAACGCAAGCAAAGGATTTAATGATTTTAAATATAAATACCTTACAGTAAAAAAAGCCAGGCAGAATAAAAATATAATAAAGCAAATAAATGATAATGACATTATTTACGTTACTAGCTTTGATCAAGTAAGAAAAAACGGAGTTAATTTTACATTAGAGCATTTTGAAAATGGTAAAATGACTTATAAATTAAGCGCAGATAATATTAAATATATCGAGGAAGATTCGGTTTTTGTTTTGCGTAATTATTTAAAAAGGACTATTGGTAAAAACAAAGACATCTTAACTATTGTAAGAAAAAAAGATACTATTTTTGAGTTTGATTTAGATGATTTAGTACCAGAAAACTATATTGCAGAAACACTACCTTATAACGAGTTAATTAAGTTTATTGATCGCGAAGAGAAACGAGGCTCTAAATATATTGGACGTTATAAATTGGCTAAATACCAAAAATGGAGTTTACCAATTTCGGTATTTATATTAACCATTATTGCAGTTGCAGTCTCTTCAAGAAAAAGAAGAGGAGGTATGGGAATTAATTTAGCTTTAGGGATTACTATAGCAATGACCTTTGTCTTTTTTGATAAGATTTTTGGTACACTTGCAGCACAGTCAACCTTTCCTCCATTATTAGCGGTTTGGCTACCTAATATTATATTTGGAATTCTAGCTATTTTCTTATTGCGTTATGCTAAACGATAAGCTTAAAAATTACTTACACCTTCATGTTCTAGTTTTTATAGCTGGTTTTACTGCTATTTTAGGAAAACTCATTACCATAAATGCTGTAAGTCTTGTTTGGTACAGAATGTTAATAGCTACTGTTTTAATGTTTGTTTACATTAAAATCGCCAAAATAGATATTTCAATATCTAAAAAAGCATTTTTTAAGTTAGCCATAGCAGGTATTATTATTGCGCTGCATTGGATTACTTTTTTTGGATCTATTCAAGTTGCTAATGCTTCTATAGCATTAGCGATGTTCTCTACAGGTGCTTTTTTTGCTTCTTTTATCGAGCCAATTATATACAAAAGAAAGATTATAACTTATGAGATTGTTTTTGGACTTGTCGTTATACTAGGAATTTATCTTATAGTGCAAAGTGAGATGAAATACATCACAGGTATGATTTTGGGTGTTATTTCTGCTTTTCTCTCCTCCTTGTTTGCAGTGTTAAACGGTAAGTTTTTAGAATCCCATTCTGCTACAAAAATTTCGTTTTATGAATTTATTAGTGGTGTGCTATTTATTTCTGTTTACATCTTATTTTTTGGAGAAGGATTTAATGTATCACATTTTAATATTTCTGCTTCAGATTGGTTATGGCTTTTTATATTAGCTTCCGTTTGTACTGCTTATGCATTTATAGCATCAGTTTATGTTATGCGTTTTATAAACCCATATACTGTTGTATTAACCTATAATTTAGAACCTATTTACGGAATTATTTTAGCTTTAATTTGGTTTCCAGAGACCGAAACCATGTCTACAGACTTTTATATAGGTGCTTTCATAATTTTAGGAGTGGTTTTATTAAATGGAATACTAAAAAACTGGAAAAATATTAAAGCTAGAAACACCAATAAAACTAACTGATTATCAAGTTTTAACGTTAAAAAGTGTTCATTTTAATAATATTGATAAAAAATGAACTAAAAAAAATGTAATTTTGTAAGCTAACAAACTAATAAAACTATCATTCCCTATGGAATATTTAGAATTTGAATTACCTATTAAAGAGCTAGAAGAGCAACTAGAAAAGTGTCAAATAATTGGTGAAGAAAGTGATGTTGATGTAACTGAAACATGCACGCAAATACAAAAGAAACTTATAACTACTAAAAAAGATATTTATAAAAACTTAACTGCATGGCAGCGTGTGCAATTATCACGTCATCCTAACAGACCTTATACACTAGACTATATAAACGCAATTTGTGGTGATACTTTTTTAGAACTTCATGGAGACAGAAGTTTTAAAGATGATAAAGCTATGATTGGTGGTTTAGGTAAAATTGGAGATCAAAGTTTTATGTTTATTGGACAACAAAAAGGATATAATACTAAGACTAGGCAATACCGTAATTTTGGTATGGCAAATCCAGAAGGATACCGTAAAGCTTTACGTTTAATGAAATCTGCAGAAAAATTTGGTATTCCTGTTGTAACACTTTTAGATACACCAGGTGCATATCCAGGTTTAGAAGCCGAAGAACGTGGACAAGGTGAGGCTATTGCAAGAAATATCCTAGAAATGACACGTTTAAAAGTACCAATCATTACTATTGTAATAGGTGAAGGTGCTTCTGGAGGTGCTTTAGGTATTGGTGTAGGAGATAAGATACTAATGCTAGAAAATACATGGTATTCTGTAATCTCTCCAGAATCTTGTTCTTCTATTTTATGGAGAAGTTGGGAGTTTAAAGAACAAGCAGCAGATGCATTAAAGTTAACTGCTACAGATATGAAAAAAATGAAAATTGTTGATGAGATTGTTAAAGAACCATTAGGTGGTGCACATACTGATCGCGAAACAACTTTTAAAACAGTTAGCGATAAGATTGTTGCTTCTTATGAAGAGTTTAAAAACTTATCACCAAAAGATTTAGTAAATCAAAGAATAGAAAAATATGCATCAATAGGTGTGTATAAAGGCTAAGAGTTATAAAACCATTTGCTAACAAAAATCTGAAGTTTTTACTTCAGATTTTTTTATGCTTATCAACAAAAAAACTGAGTTATTAACAATTAAAATGTTTATTACCTGTTAAGATTGAGTAACTTTGTTTTTCTAATTTAGTTAACAATTTCTTTACTTTCGCTTACTCTGTAATACGTTAATTTTTTGATGCTTTTTTATTTAAAAACATAAGAAACTTATCAAAATATTCCAATTAATAAATGAAACAACCAAACCAATTAAAGGGCTATCAAGTAGACAAGAGTACTATTATAAACCTTGAAAAAGGTAAGATTCCTCCTCAAGCATTAGATCTAGAAGAGGTCGTACTTGGTGCCATGATGATTGACAAAAAAGGAGTTGATGAAGTTATAGATATTTTAAGTCCTGATGCGTTCTATAAAGAAGCACATCAACACATTTTTGAAGCCATATTCATGTTGTTTCAAGAAAGCCAACCAATTGACTTATTAACAGTTTCTACACAGTTAAAGAAAATCTCTAAACTAGATGTAGCAGGAGGTGATTTTTACTTAATATCATTGACTCAAAAAGTGTCTTCATCTGCGCATATAGAGTTTCATGCACGCATTATTTTACAAAAATTTATTCAACGTAGTTTAATAAAAATTTCTTCAGAAATTATTGAAGATTCCTATGACGAAACCCAAGATGTCTTTGATTTATTAGATCGCGCAGAATCTAAATTATACGAAGTTACTCAAGGTAACATTAAAAAATCTAGTGAAACTGCTCAAGACCTTGTAATCCAAGCAAAGAAAAAAATTGAAGAAATTTCAAAGAAAGAAGGAATGAGTGGTGTACCTTCTGGTTTTGATAAATTAGATAAGCTAACATCTGGTTGGCAGGATAGTGATTTAATTATTATCGCAGCACGTCCAGGTATGGGTAAAACTGCTTTTACGTTAACGATGGCACGTAATGTTGCTGTAAACCATAATATACCAGTAGCCTTTTTCTCTTTAGAGATGGCATCTGTACAATTGATTACACGTTTAATTTCTAGCGAAACTGGACTGTCTTCAGAAAAATTAAGAACTGGTAAATTAGAAAAACATGAGTGGGAACAGCTTAACGTTAAAGTAAAAGCATTAGAAAAAGCACCTTTGTTTATTGATGATACACCATCACTTTCTATTTTTGATTTACGTGCAAAAGCCCGTCGTTTAGCCTCGCAACATGGTATAAAAATGATTATGATTGATTATCTACAGCTAATGACAGCTGCTGGTAATGGTGGTAATCGTGAACAAGAAATCTCAACCATTTCTCGTAACTTAAAAGCACTAGCTAAAGAATTAGCGGTTCCTGTAATTGCCTTATCGCAATTATCACGTGCTGTAGAAACACGTGGAGGAAGTAAACGTCCTTTATTATCAGATTTACGAGAATCTGGAGCGATTGAGCAAGATGCAGATATTGTAAGCTTTATTTACAGACCAGAATATTATAAAATTGACGAGTGGGATGATGAAGAACGCTCACCAACCGAAGGTCAAGGAGAATTTATTGTTGCAAAACACCGTAATGGAGGTTTAGAAAGTATTAGATTGAAGTTTATCGGACACTTAGGTAAGTTTGATAATTTAGACGATTTTGATACACCTTTCGGTCAAGAATTTCATAGTAAAATGAATGCTGCAGCTAACGATAATACCTTTGCACCAGATAATTTTCCATCTGCAAATGATGCTTTCGGTGCTCCAGAGCCTGATGATAATGATGTACCTTTTTAAAAATTTATAATATAATAACCTGCTTTTAATGGATAAAATAAGAACCACCAACTATTTACTTTTAGTAATTGTAATACCAATAATTTTTTACTTACTTAAAGTGCTGTCTTTTATTTTTGTACCACTAGTGTTTTCAATGTTTATTGCATTGTTGTTTTTACCACTAATGCGTTTTTTAAGAAAAAAAGGCTTGCCTAAAATAGTAAGCATCATTGTTGTGCTTTTAATTATAGCATTAGGTATTAAGTTAGGTAGCGAGTTAGTTAAACTTACAAGTAAAGAGATCTTAGCGTCAGACAATCAATTTTTTCATAAAGCAGAGGGTAAAATAAATACTTTAGTAAATAATATTGAAGGTCTTTTTGGTGCAGAGAAAATAGAGGCAAGCACATCATTATCTCGTTTTTTAAATAAAGATAAATTACTAAGTAATTTGTCACCAACGTTAAGTTTTGTAGGCCAATTTTTAACTGCATTGTTAATGACTACCTTCTTTGTAGTTTTGTGGTTGGCAGAGTCTATAAATGTAGAAAAACTAATTAATAAGACACTCTTAAAGAAAAAGCATACCTCTATTAAAACCTTCATGAAAATTGAAAATGATTTAATAAAGTTTATAAAAGTGAAATTTCTAGTTAGTTTTCTAACAGGTGTATTTACTGGTTTTGCTTGTTATTTCTTTGATGTTAGCTTTCCGATTTTTTGGGGACTGTTTGCTTTTTTAATTAATTTTGTACAAATGGTAGGCTCTTTTATAACAGTAATACTACTTTCTCTTTTTGCTTTTGTAGAATTAGAAACCTCAAGTAAATTACTGTTTTTTATTATCTCAATAGCAGGTACACAAGTATTATATGGTAGTGTTTTAGAGCCAATATTTATGGGTAAATCGTTTTCTATAAACGTGATAGCAGTATTAGTAATGTTGATGTTTTGGGGATTTATTTGGGGTATTCCAGGTCTTATAATGGCTATTCCAATTACCGTTTTTACAAAAATAATAATGGAACAGTTTCCTAAAACCAAAGCCATTTCTGATTTACTCTCAGGATCACATAGTTAATTTAATCCTAATCACTTTTTAAAAGTTACTTTTTTAAGTATCTTTCATACTTATAAACTTGATTTTTTAAATGAAAAAAGGCCTCATATTATTTTTATTATTACTGTTTGCAACTCAGACATATGCATCTTACATTCTAATACCAATGGATGCAGATACGCAAAAAAACCACCTAAAAGCATACGGAATAACCTATTGGACACTAGAACGTGATCTAAAAGTAAAATGGTTACTTAATTACAGAGGTGGTTCTTTTCTATTACCAGATTCTAAAGACATACAACGCGAATGCCAAATTAGAGGTGTTAGTTTTGAAGTGATATCTGACGCAAAAACCGAACAAATTTTAGAACAAATTAGTAGTCCAAGTAAAAACATGGAAGCTATAGTGCTTGAAAAAGCACCAAAAATTGCAGTATATACTCCAAAAGGAAAATTACCATGGGACGATGCAGTAACAATGGTTTTATCCTATGCAGAAATACCTTATGAAACCGTATATGATGAAGAGGTTTTAAAGGACGAATTATTATTATACGATTGGTTACATCTTCATCATGAAGACTTTACAGGTCAATTTGGTAAGTTTTATGCACGTTATCGTACAGCTGCTTGGTACATTCAAGAAAAAAAAGATGCAGAAATATTAGCAACTAAATTAGGATACAGTAAAGTGTCAGAAGCTAAAAGAGACGTATCATTAAAGATTAGAGATTATGTTGTAGGAGGCGGATTTATGTTTGCTATGTGTAGCGCAACCGATAGTTTTGATATAGCACTTTCTGCAGATGGAGTTGACATTTGCGAACCCATGTTTGATGGAGATGGAAGCGACGGTAACTATCAAGCCAAAATAGATTTTTCAAAAACATTTGCGTTTAAAGAGTATACTTTAGAGCGTAGCCCAATGATTTACGAGTTTTCTAGTATAGACATGACAAGCAAACGTAGGATTCCTAAAGAGACAGATTATTTTTCGCTTATGGATTTCTCAGCAAAATGGGACCCAATTCCAACAATGCTGTGTCAAAATCATACCGCTTTAGTAAAAGCATTTATGGGTCAAACAACATCCTTTACACGTGATCAAATCAAGTCAAATGTATTGGTAATGGGCGAAAATAAGACAAACGGAGAAGCAAAATACATACATGGTATTAAAGGAAAAGGCTTTTTTACCTTCTATGGTGGACATGATCCAGAGGACTACACACACAAGGTTGGTGACCCAAAAACCGAGTTAGAGTTGCATCCAACATCACCAGGCTATAGATTAATATTAAATAATGTATTGTTCCCTGCAGCTAAAAAGAAAAAGCAAAAAACTTAAAATATTATGCCAACTATGAGTTTGTCTAATTGGGCGTTACCAAAAGGGTCAGGCTCTCAAGGCTCGCACTCTGAGAGGTGCTCAAAAAAACCTTTCCATCCTTAACGCAGTGCCTCAATCTTTAAGGCTTAATTTAATAGTTTAATCATACTTCAATCTTAATTACTATGTCAGCAAAAGACGATATTCTAAAAAAAATAGAAATTTTAGTTACCAAAAATTTTAATACACCAGAAGACGCTTTTGATTTTTTCGATAAGGATGGAGATGGAAAATTATCAGTATCAGAGATTAAAAATCTGTTAAGAAAAGCAGAAATAAGTGGTTTTATCAGAGGTATTATTACTTCAAAATTAATCCAGGGTTACGATAAAGATGACGATGAGCTTATTAATTGGAAAGAATTTAAAGCAGCAATAGAAGAAATTGCTTATTAAAAAATAACTTTTGAAAAACATAATCCTTTCATTTTTAAGATTACTAGTAGCAGCAATCCTATTTTGGTCTTTTGCCTTTTGCTTGTTTATTTTGATTAGATATTTTGCAATAGGTTCAGAAGAAGGTATAGAAGTAACAGACTATTCTATTACACAAATCCTACCTTTTGGCATTTTGTTAGGTGTTTTAATAGGTACATTATATGCAGTTATCGAATTTTTGTTTGATAAGCTTCTGTCTAAAAACCTTTCATTAGCATTAGTACTTTTACAAAAAACCATTATTTATTTAATTGGGATGGTTCTTTCTTTAACCTATGTGTATAAAAAAGTAGAAGTTTCATCGTTAGAACTTAGTCTAGATAACAGTAAAGGTTGGTGGATGGAAGATAAAGTTTTTTGGCTAACGATTGGTTATTTTTTAATATGCTCAATTATATTCTCGTTTATTAAAATTGCTAATGAAAGATTTGGAAAAGGAGTATTGTTTAATCAATTAATAGGAAAGTATAAAAAACCTAGAGAAGAAAGACGCATCTTTATGTTTTTAGATTTACAAGGTTCTACAACAATAGCAGAGCAACTTGGTCATTATAAATACAGCGAGTTAATTCAAGAATGCTTTTATGATTTAAACAGAGTTATTGGTGACTATAAAGCAGAGATTTACCAATACGTTGGTGATGAAGCAGTAATAAGTTGGAAGTTTGACAAAGGTATAGAACGTAATAATTGTGTAGAGTTGTTCTATAAATTTCAGAATAGATTAGAAAAAAAAACAAAATATTATCAAAAGCATTTTGGTGTACAACCTAAATTTAAAGCTGGTTTACATGGCGGAAAATTAATAGTTACAGAAGTTGGTACAGTAAAAAAAGAAATAGCTTATCATGGAGACGTTATTAACACATCTGCTAGAATACAAGGCGAATGTAATACCTATAACAAGTCACTACTTATTTCTGAACGTTTATTAGACAAGCTTAAACTTCATAAATATAAATTAGAATCTATAGGAAACATCTCTTTAAAAGGTAAAGAACAAGAGGTTAAATTGTTTTCTATTAATAAAAAATGAGTGTGTTAATTATTAGTTTTGCTAGCTATTAGTTGCTCTAAAATATAACATACACCATTTTCATCATTACTTTTCGTTACATAATTTGCTATAGCCTTTACATCGTCATGAGCATTATCCATAGCGTAACTAAAGTGTGCACATCTTAGCATTTCTATATCATTATGATAGTCGCCAAAAACTAATGTTTCCTCTGGTTTAATATTGTACATTTTTTGTAAAAGTGAAACAGCTTGCCCTTTGTTAGCTAAATTTTCAGAAATATCTACCCAATGCGTAGCAGAGGTTTTAACCTTAAAATCGCTTTCCAAATGTTTAACTAGTGGATAAACATATTTACCAGAATTCTTTTCATGATATAATGCAATCTTAAATAAGTTTTCTTTTATACTTGAAGCATCATCAACAATTTCATAATTATTGTAGTATTGAGAAATCACCGGTAATAAAGCTTCAGATTTTTTTGTAATATAAGCTTTACCTTCTGCACAAAAAACAGCGTGGGTGTTTTCTAAAGAATTAGTTAAAAGGGTTAATTGCGTCAGGTTTTTATCAGAGATAGGAGTAGAGAGCAGTACTTTATCGTTATCAACCATATAAGCTCCATTCTCAGAAGCGATGATAATATCTGTTTTAATAGACCTAAGCTTTTCTTCTATGTTGTAAAGCGGTCTTCCGCTTGCAGCTACAAATAGAATATTATGTTTTTTTAGTTCAGCAAATAAATTAAAAAACAAAGCACTAACCTCATGATTAGAATTTAAAAGTGTGCCATCCATATCGGTTACAACTAACTTAACATTTGCTAATGACATATATAATATTTAGAATTTAAAAGTACTACATTACTTATAGAGTAATTGGTAAGATTAAGTTAAGTTATCTTTAAACTGTTTAAAACAAAAAAATCCGATTCAATTAAGAATCGGATTTTTTATTTTATAAGCGAAGTATTGTTATACAAATGGCAAAATGCCCTTATTTTACTTTATTCACAATTGCTTCAAAAGCATCTGGGTGGTTCATAGCTAAATCTGCTAAAACCTTACGGTTTAATTCGATATTGTTAGCTTTTACTTTTCCCATAAATTGCGAGTAAGACATCCCGTGTAATCTAGCTCCTGCGTTAATACGCGTGATCCATAATGCACGAAAAGTTCTCTTTTTATTTCTACGGTCTCTGTATGCATATTGCATAGCTTTGTCAACCGCATTTTTTGCTACTGTCCAAACGTTTTTACGACGTCCAAAGTAACCTTTTGCTTGTTTAAGCACCTTTTTTCTTCTGGCTCTTTTGGCAACAGAATTTACTGATCTAGGCATAATTTTAATTGTTTTTTTGTAGTAGGCGTTCCAGATGTATTCCAAAAACTTTTATGAGCCTAACTCCAGGGTTTATAAATAATTTTAACCGATTAAAGAAATGTTACTTTAAACGTAACATTACTTTAATATTGTTCTCATCCGCTTTATGTACTAAACCATCATGAGTTAATTTAAGCTTACGTTTTTTAGACTTCTTTGTTAAGATATGACTCTTAAAAGCGTGCTTTCTTTTTATTTTACCAGTACCAGTAAGCTTGAAACGCTTTTTAGCACTAGATTTTGTTTTCATTTTAGGCATTTTGTTTCCTAGTTTTAATTATTTCGCTTATAATATTTTTGTCCCTTAATAAAAGGATGAATATTTATTTTTTAGGAGCAATAAACATAGTCATACGTTTTCCTTCAAGTCTTGGCATCTGTTCTACTTTTCCTAACTCTTCCAAATCTTGAGCTAAACGTAATAATAATATTTGTCCTTGCTCTTTAAACACAATAGAACGTCCTTTAAAGAATACAAATGCTTTTAATTTAGCACCTTCTTTTAAAAATTTTTCTGCGTGTTTCTTTTTAAATTGATAATCGTGATCGTCTGTTTGAGGACCAAATCTTATCTCTTTAATGATAACTTTTGTAGCCTTAGATTTTAACGATTTTTCCCGTTTCTTTTGTTCATAAAGAAACTTCTTGTAATCCATTATTTTACATACTGGTGGAACAGCCTTAGGAGAGATTTCTACCAAATCAAGTTCTTGCTCTTCAGCAAATGCTCGAGCTTCTTTGGTGGTGTAAACTCCTACTTCAATATTATCTCCAACTAGACGCACTTTTTCTGCTCTAATTCTTCCGTTAATATTGTGCTGGTCTTCTTTTATGATTCTTGCCGGACCTCTGGATCTTTTTCTACGTATTGCTATGGCGTTATATATTTTAGTTAAACATTAAATTTAAAATTGTTTTATAGTCTTCGCGACTTCTGTTTTAATCAATTCAGCAAAGATATCTACACTTATCATGCCTAAATCTTCACCTCCATGTTTTCTAACAGATATCTTTTCTTCGTTTTGTTCTTGCTCTCCTATGATAATCATATAGGGAGTTTTACTCATTTCTGCTTCCCTAATTTTCTTACCCATAGTTTCACTACGGTTATCTACAAGGGCGCGAATTTCGTGATTTTCTAGCAAAGTTAAAACTTTTTCGGCGTATTTCTCGTATTTCTCACTAAGAGTTAATATAGAAACTTGATTTGGCATTAACCAAAGCGGAAAATTTCCACCAGTATGCTCTAATAAAATAGCAATAAAACGTTCCATACTTCCAAAAGGAGCACGATGTATCATTACAGGTCTGTGTAGTTCGTTATCACTACCTTTATAGGTCAAATCAAAACGTTCTGGTAAGTTGTAATCTACTTGTATAGTTCCTAATTGCCACTGTCTACCCAATGCATCTTTTACCATAAAATCTAGTTTAGGACCATAAAAGGCAGCCTCACCAGTTTCTATTACAAAATCAAGATTTTTATCTTTCGCAGCATTTATTATCGCTTGCTCAGCTTTTTCCCAGTTTTCAAGACTTCCAATATACTTTTCTGGCTTTTCTGGATCACGCAAAGAGACTTGAGCAGTAAAGTTTTCAAATCCTAAAGAACCAAATACATAAAGTACAAGATCAATAACATCCTTAAACTCTTTATCTAACTGGTCTGGTGTACAAAACAAGTGTGCATCATCTTGAGTAAAACCTCTCACTCTTGTTAAACCATGTAGCTCACCACTTTGTTCGTATCTGTAAACTGTACCAAATTCGGCATAACGTTTAGGCAAGTCTTTATAAGACCATTGTTTATTATTATATATCTCACAGTGATGAGGACAGTTCATAGGTTTAAGTAAAAACTCTTCACCACCTTTCGGTGTCTTAATAGACTGAAAGCTATCTTCACCATATTTCTCATAATGCCCAGAAGTTACATAAAGCTCTTTTTGACCAATATGCGGAGTTATAACCATCTCATAACCTGCTTTCTTTTGTGCAGCTTTTAAAAAATTTTCTAGACGCTCACGTAAAGCAGCCCCTTTTGGTAACCATAAAGGTAATCCAGAACCAACCTTTTGCGAAAACGTAAAAAGCTCTAATTCCTTTCCAAGTTTTCTATGATCACGTCGTTTAGCCTCCTCTAATAATTCTAAATATTCGGTTAATTCCTTTTGTTTCGGAAAAGAAATTCCGTAAACCCTAGTCAATTGTGGCTTGTTTTCATCACCTCTCCAATAAGCACCAGCAACAGATAAGATTTTAACAGCTTTAATGATTCCTGTATTCGGTATGTGACCACCACGACATAAATCCGTAAAAATAGAATGATCACAAAAAGTAATAGATCCATCCTCTAAGTTTTCAATCAACTCAGTTTTATACTCATTGTCCTTATATAAAGACAAAGCATCAGCTTTAGAAACCGCTCTTAAAGAAAAATCATGTTTCTCTCTAGCAATCTCCACCATCTTATTTTCAATAGTCTTAAAATCCTTATCACTAACAACATGCTCACCAAAATCTACATCATAATAAAACCCATTATCAATAGCAGGACCAATAGTAAGTTTACAACCAGGATATAATGTCTCTAAAGTTTGAGCTAAAACGTGTGCAGAACTGTGCCAAAACGCCTTTTTCCCTTCATCATTCCTCCAAGTATATAGCACCAAAGAACCGTCTGTGCTTAATTCAGTACTAGTTTCTATGGTCGTACCATTAAAACTAGCCGAAATAACATTCCTAGCAAATCCCTCACTTATACTCTTTGCTACACCCATAGCAGTTGTGCCTTTATCAAAAGACTTTACACTTCCATCAGGTAAAGTAATATTTATCATGCTCATTATAAATTAAGCAACAAATATAAATAGTTAATCATACACAACCAATAGTACTTCATTATAATATGTATATATATTTTCTTTTTTTAAGACGTTCCCCTTTGGGTCGGGCTTTCC
>JALZUT010000080.1 GCA_023300575.1 Olleya sp. | reverse complement strand
TATATTGAGCTTAATACTGGTAAACTAAGTACTGGTAATTACATCATAAAAATAGAAACCGAAGACGGTAAACTATCAAAGAAAGTTTTAGTCGAATAAAAGACCTCCAAACCTACAATAAACAAATACTTTTAAAAAGTCGAAACTAACATTTCGGCTTTTTTATTTAAAACAAATGTTATTTAATCTTAATTATACGTGTTTAATCGATTAAAACTAATAAATACAATTAAAAAGTGTATTTAATCGAATTAATTTGCATTTAAGCATGTAATTGATTAACTTCACAACAAGAGTAATATTAGTCCTCAAAACTAAATAAAATCCCTGCTTATGAAAACCTTTACACTTAGAGCATTGACAGCAAAATTATTAAAGAGAAAAACAGTATTTGTTTTATTCTTTTTTATTTTTTCACTTACACTTGCACAAAACTCGGCAGTTCAGGTATCCGTTAATTGGCCAAATTGGTCATCAGAGAACAGAGTAGAAATTTACAACCCTAGCGGAACATTATTAACTACCATTGACAATGGATACAACGGTAGTGCAAACAATTCATACTCTACTACTTTAGATTTAAATTGTATTGCAGATGGCAACAATTATTATGCAATATTATATGACACGTATAATGACGGTTGGAATGGAGCTGCATCAAATATTACAATAACCTCTAGCGGAAATACAGTATTAACTAATTCAGGAAATAGTGCTAGCCCAACTGGAGTTACATTATATTTTAATGTATTAGGTGGTTGTTCTAATACTTGCACTTCAACAGTTAGTAATTTTCCATATACAGAAGGATTTGAATCTGGAATTGGAGCTTGGACACAAGATACTTCAGATAACTTTAATTGGACAAGAGACTCTAACGGTACACCTTCTAATAATACAGGACCATCTACTGCAAATGGAGGAAACTGGTATTTATATACTGAAGCTAGTAGCAATAGTAATAATACCGCCAATATAATTAGTCCTTGTTTTGATTTAACAGGTGTAACATCAACTCAGTTTTCATTTTACTATCATATGTTTGGTAGTAATATGGGGACATTAAATGTAGATTTAAGTACAAATAATGGATTGACGTTTCCAGTAAATCTATGGTCTCAAACTGGTCAAGTACAAACTAGTAGTTTTACTGCTTGGACTTTAGTAAATATAGACTTAAGTACTTATACTGGACAAACAATTAATATAAGAATATCTGGCACAACCGGAAACAGCTTTAGAAGCGACATGGCTATAGACGACATTTCTCTTACTGCTACCACAACAAATCAGCCAGAAATAAACATTACAGGAAATAACACAACAATTAACAGTGGAGACCTAACACCAAATATAAGTGATAACACTGATTTTGGATCAATTGATGTTGTTTCTAGTAGTAACACAAATACATTTACAATTAATAACACTGGTACATTACCTTTAAATTTAACAGGAACAGCTCCTTATGTTACTATAACTGGTGCTAATGCATCAGACTTTATGTTATCAAACTCACCTTCCACTCCTATTTCTACTGGAAATAACACAACATTTGATATCACTTTTGATCCTACATCAAATGGATTAAGATCTGCTATTGTTACAATAGCAAATAACGACTCTAACGAAAACCCTTACATATTTTACATTCAAGGATATGGGCTTACACCATTAACAGAAGGTCCTGGTGGCATTACCGCTAATTTAGAAACTTGGTTAAAAGCAAATGATGGGGCAGGTATAAGTGACAACCAAGCACTAACAACTTGGTTTGACCAAGCAAAAACAAATAACGCAACAGTAAACACTACAGGACAAGAACCTACTTATAGAGATAACCCAAATTACAATGTTAACTTCAATCCTGTTATAGATTTTAATAGCTCTTATAACTTAGCTCCTGTTGACGGCGATTTTTCTTATGATGATACTAATGGAAACTTTTTAGAAGGTAGTTCTGGGTTTTATACCCAAGATATGTTTGCAGTAATTTTACCAGACACTAATATCAATACTACTTTTGGTAATATGGATATCTTTTGTGGAGACGAAGATTTAGCAGTTGATACTGAGGATGTAACAGGATTTGGTTACGGTCGTTATTCTGCAAGATTTACAGATGAAGTTTTTGGGTATTGTGTAGGACCTACAACAACCGTTGCTCCTTTTACAGGATATGGAGTTGCAGATAATAACACAACTACTAATTATAACAACGTTGGTATTTTAAATGCAAGAAACAATACCTCTGCTACACAACAAGAATTATTTTATAATGCTAATAATGTTGAAACTGTTCAAAATGATCTCACTGATTTTTCAAACGTAAACAACTCGCGTTATTGGCTAGGAAGAAGTGAAGGTTACGAAGCTTCTATGAACGCAAGGGTCGTAGAGGTAATCTCTTTTTCATCCCGTAAAAATGATGCTAATTTAACTGACGAGCGTAATAAAATTCAATCATACCTTGCTATTAAGTACGGAGTAACATTAGGCATTAATGGTACTTCCCAAGATTATGTTGCTTCTGATGGATCACTAATTTGGGATATTTCTGCTAACTCTGGATATAACTATGATATTGCTGGAATTGGTAGAAATGATGACTCAGATTTAATTCAAAAACAATCAAAAAGCGTTAATAATACTAGTATTGTTGCAATGTCTTTAACTAATACAGAACTAACAAACAACTTAAATTCAAGTACTTTTAATACTAATAACGAGTTTTTAGTTTGGGGTCACAATGGACAAAATACAACTACTTCTGGAGTATCTATTACTGTTAATTTAGGACCAGCAATCATAACAACAGTTACTGATGTAATGAATAGAAAGTGGAAAATTGTTGAAACTGCAGGTGATGATGTTAGAAAAGTTGAGGTTTCTGTTTTTGAAACTGATTTAGTTAGTTTACCTCCTTTAGTAGGAAATGATGCTTATGTTATGCTAGTTTCTGACGATGCTGGATTTACAACAAATCTTCAAACTGTATTTCTAGATCAAAGTACTTTTAATGGTATTGCTACTAGAGAAGGGACTTATGATTTTGATGGTACTAAGTATTTTACTTTTGGTGTTGCACATGAAGAAGTAAGATCAAGACATTTAGGTTTTGATGGTATTGATAACGTAACAGTAGTTGGAGATAAAGTAGATTTAGCTGGAGATTTTACTGCTTCTGCTTGGGTAAAACCTGATGGCTCTAATGCTTTATCTTCAGACAAAATAATCGTTTCAAAAAACAATGGTATAGAAGGTTATAAATTCTTCTTAACTGACAATAATACTGTAAGTTTCTCTATTGGTAACTCACCTGCTGACAGAATAGACTCTAATACTACATTACCAAATAACGTATGGCATCATGTTGCCATAATCTACCATAGTAACATCGCAAGATTATATATTGATGGTGTATTAGATAATAACGAATCAATTACAAATCCAACACCAAATGGAGCAGATTTTGCTATTGGTGCAATATATGTAGACAAAACAAATATACTTGACCATTTTAAAGGTGATATTGACGAGATTAGAATTTGGGATGAAGCACTTTCTTTAAATCAATTACGGTATATAATGAACCAAGAGTTAGAAAAAGCTGGAGCTGTGGTAAATGGAGTTGTGATACCAAATACAATTACTAAAAATGAAATCAACTCAGTAAACTGGACTAATTTAAAAGCATATTATAATATGAATTCTTACATCGGCACACATCTTAATGATGTGTCTGGTAACGGAAACAGAGGTAGCTTAACCGATCCAGACCAATTTACTTTAGAGCATCAAACATCTCCTTTACCTTACAATTCTAACGCAAATGGAAGTTGGGACACTAACAATTCTTGGGTAAACGGTTCAGAATTATACATACCTGGATCTCCATCATTAGTAAACCCAAATATTACAATAGATTGGAATATTGTAAAAACAAACCATGACCTAACTATGGATAACACTGCTCTTCCAACTGTTAACAATCAAAACCGAACTATTTTAGGACTTTTTGTAGAAAGCAATAAAATTACCGCTAATGGTAATACTGCATCAAATTATGGAAACGGATTAACTGTTACGCATTACCTTAAACTAGATGGTAAAATTGATCTTGAAGGCGAGTCGCAATTAATACAAACTACAGAT
>JALZUT010000079.1 GCA_023300575.1 Olleya sp. | reverse complement strand
GGCTATTAATTAATAGCCTCTTTTTTTTACTTTAGTTTTATCTAACTAAATTTTATATTATTTATTATCGTACTAACTTCTTATACTTAATACGTTTTGGGATTAAATCTCCACCTAAGCGTTTCTTTTTATTTTCTTCATATTCACTAAATCCTCCTTCAAAGAAATAGACTTGAGAGTCTCCTTCAAACGCTAAAATATGTGTACATATACGATCTAAAAACCACCTGTCGTGACTAATCACTACTGCACAACCTGCAAAGTTTTCTAGACCTTCTTCTAAAGCACGTAATGTATTAACATCTAAATCATTAGTAGGCTCGTCTAAAAGTAACACATTACCTTCTTCTTTTAATGTCATTGCTAAGTGAAGACGGTTACGCTCTCCTCCAGACAGTAGTTTTACTTTCTTGTTTTGTTCTCCTCCAGAAAAGTTAAAACGACTTAAATACGCTCTAGAATTTACTTCCTTTCCACCCATCATAACCAACTCTTGTTCATCACTAAAGTTTTGCCATATTGTTTTTTCTGGATCAATGTTTGAATGTTTTTGATCTACATATGCAATTTGAGCAGTTTCTCCAACTTTAAATTCTCCTTTATCAGGTGTTTCCTCACCCATTATCATTCTAAAAACAGTAGTTTTACCTGCTCCATTTGGACCAATCACGCCAACAATTCCTGCTTGTGGTAAATTAAAGTTTAAATCGTCATATAATAACTTATCTTCATATCCTTTAGATACACCAACAGATTCAATAACATTTGTTCCTAAACGTGGACCGTTTGGAATGTATATCTCCAACTTTTCATCCAGCTGTTTTTGATCTTGACTCATTAACTTGTCATAGTTCTTCAAACGTGCTTTTTGCTTAGTCTGTCTTCCTTTTGCACCTTGCTTAACCCATTCTAACTCTCGTTCTAAGGTTTTTTGACGCTTTGAAGCTGTTTTGCTTTCTTTAGCCATTCGTTTAGATTTTTGATCTAACCAAGAAGAATAGTTTCCTTTCCATGGAATACCTTCACCTCGATCTAGCTCTAAAATCCAACCTGCTACATTATCTAAAAAGTACCTATCGTGTGTTACTGCAATAACAGTTCCTTTATATTGTGCTAAATGATGCTCTAACCAATGTACAGATTCTGCATCCAAATGGTTAGTAGGCTCATCTAATAATAAAACGTCTGGTTCTTGTAATAATAAGCGACATAATGCCACACGACGACGTTCTCCACCAGATAATAATCCTATTTTTTTATCGCCATCTGGTGTACGAAGCGCATCCATTGCAATTTCTAATTTAGTGTCTAACTCCCAAGCATTAGCAGCATCTATTTGATCCTGAAGTTCTGCTTGACGGTTCATTAACTTTTCCATCTTGTCCGCGTCAGAATAGATTTCTTCTAAACCAAATTGATCGTTAATGCTATTGTATTCATCAAGTATAGCAACGGTTTCTGCTGCACCCTCTCGAACAATTTCCATTACTGTTTTGTCATCATCTAATTTTGGTTCTTGTTCTAAATAACCAACAGTATAACCAGGAGAAAATACCACATCACCTTGATAGTTTTTATCAACTCCAGCAATGATTTTTAATAAGGTAGATTTACCAGAACCATTAAGACCTAAAATTCCGATTTTAGCACCATAAAAGAAGCTTAAATAAATATTTTTAAGTACTGGTGTTTGTGCACTTTGAAAGGTTTTTGTCAAACCTGACATTGAGAATATTACTTTTTTATCGTCAGACATTTTGAATTATGAATTACAAATTAAGATTAACAATTTTATTTTAATTATTATAAGAAATAAGCTTGTTTAAACTAAATACTTCCTTTTAATTTTATGTTTTAAAGCACCTGTTATTTTACCTATAAAACCTTACTTTTAATTTTTACATCTTAATAAATTAAAACAACTTAAAAAGCTATCTATTTAAATTTAATAAGCCACCCATTGCTGGGTGTTAAACTCGTCCTTTTAAAGCGTTAAAAACCCAAGCATTAGCTAAAAAACCAATACCTACTGATGCAAAACCCCATCCTGCAGATTCATAATACCTAAAAGCACCTAATGCTATCAAAGCTAATCCTACAACTATCATAATCCAAGTAGCCCAAGCTAACACTGTGTTTTTATTCATTGCCATAATTATTTTCTTTTTAAACGGAATCACAAATATCGTTGATTTAGACTAAAAAAGCATCCTAAACAGAATGCTTTTTTATATTAATTCACTGGAAGAAATCCCATTTTACCCATTTTATAATCTCGAAGTGCTTCCATAATTTCTGTTTGAGAATTCATAACATAAGGTCCCCAACTTGTAACGGTTTCATTTATAGGTTTTCCAGAAAGAAAAAGCAATTTACTTTTTGCTTTTCCTTCTATAGAAAAATGATCTCCATCTGTATTAAATTGAATCAATTGCTTATCATTTATAAACAAATTTTCATTTCCATTTATGTTTACGTTTCCGTTTAACAAATATACCATTGCATGATGTTCTTTATCTAATTCTATACTGTGTTTACCACCTGCTTCAACATCTATTATGTAGGCATTTACAGATGTTTGCGTAACTATTTTACCATGTTTACCTTGAAAGGTTCCAGCTATAATTTGAATGCTTACTTTTTTATCTTCAGAAAACACAAAATTAAACTCATCATTCTTAATATGTTGGTAATTGGGTTGCATCATTTTCTTTTCTGCAGGTAAATTTAACCATAATTGAATACCTTCAAGCTTTCCTCCTTTTTCTACAAATGCTTTTGTAGGTCCTTCTGCATGTATTATGCCACGTCCTGCGGTTGTCCACTGTACATCTCCAGCTTTTACAATACTTTCATTACCAAGCGAATCACGATGTAGTTGCTCACCTTGAATTAGAAAAGTAATAGGTTCAAATCCACGATGTGGATGTGGTCCAAGATCAAAAGGGTTATTCGTCTCGTCTATTTGATAAGGTCCATAATGATGTAGTAATATAAATGGATCTATATTTTCTATTTGTTGTGTAGGAATAGGTTGGCGTAGTTTTATTGGTCCCATACTTACAAAATTACTTTGTCCAATAAATTTAATTGTACTTTGTTTCATATTCATTACCCACTAAACTAGGTGTCTTTTAATTATATTTAAATTTACTACTTTACATTAATTGTGTTTAAAAAAATACAATTATCGCATTTTATCAAGTAAATTACTTAATTGACCTGCTTCGTCTTCTGTTAAATTATCAAGTATACCATGTATTGGACTTGTAGGATGTATTTTTTCTAACAAGTTTAAACCTGCATTTGTTATTTTTATTAAAACGACACGTCTGTCTTCGGGAAAATCAATACGTTCTATCAATTTTTTATCACATAATTTATCGGTTAAACGTGTTAGATTTGGAGCACGTTCTACCATTCGATCTTTAATAGCTTGTACTTTAACCGGTTTTTTTGCACCTCTTAAAATACGCAATATATTATACTGCTGAGGCGATAATCCAAAGGGTTTAAAAAATTTGTTTTGACGACTTGAAATGTAATTTGCTGTATATAAAATATTAAGCAAAGCTTTAATTTTATTATCATAAAATTTTGAGTTTATGTCTTTTGAAAAATCTGCCATAAAAAGTGTTCTATGAATTTAAAACCTTTTGTTCAAATACTGTAACAGCTTCAACTAATACTTTATTAAATTCAGGATCTACTAGTCTTCCATTTTTAAAATTATCTTTAAAAGATGGTAAAATAAATTTTGATACAATATCTGCATTATGTCTTGGAAAACGCGATTCTGCAATTTTAAAGACAGACTGTCCTCCATTTGGTCCTGGAGCTGTACTCATTAAAAGCATTGGTTTTTCTTGAAATAGTTTAACCTCAATTCTAGATACCCAATCAAAAAGACTTTTAAAAACAGATGTGTAAGCACCATTATGTTCTGCAAGAGAGACAATAAAGCCATTAGCATTAGTCATTTTATTAAAAAACAATTTTGCATTGTTTGGAATACCAGACGCTTTTTCTATATCTACACTATAAGTTGGTAGTTCAAAATCGTTTAAATCTAAGACTTCAATCGGTACATTTTTAGATAGACTTGCTGCATAAGTTGCTAATTGCTTATTAATTGATGTTTTACTATTACTTCCTGCAAAAGCTATAATTTTCTTACTCATATTTGTTTTGTTTTATTCAAAAATAATCAAAACCAAAATAGTTTCCAAGGAAACTATTTACCAAGTAATCTATTTATGAAATATTTAACTTGTTTTTATACGCTAAGCATTTCAAAAAAGGGTATTCTTTTTGTAAATTCGTAACAAAAAATAACCTATGGATATCAACTTCAATAAAAACGAAGATCATAATAAATTACTCTTATCTGACCTAAAAAAAAGACTTGTAAAAGTTAAGCTTGGTGGTGGACAAAAACGTATTGACAAGCATCACTCTAAAGGAAAAATGACTGCTAGAGAGCGTGTTGACTATATTTTAGATAGCAAAAAGAAAAGTATAGAGATTGCTGCTTTTGCTGGTGACGGAATGTATGAAGAACATGGTGGTTGTCCTTCAGGAGGTGTTGTTGTTAAAATGGGTTATATAAAAGGGAAACAATGTATTGTTGTCGCAAATGATGCGACAGTAAAAGCTGGTGCTTGGTTCCCTATTACCGGAAAAAAGAATTTACGTGCTCAAGAAATAGCTATTGAAAACAGATTACCAATTATTTACTTGGTAGATTCTGCTGGTGTGTATTTACCAATGCAAGATGAAATTTTTCCTGACAAAGAACATTTTGGTCGTATTTTTAGAAATAATGCTATAATGAGTAGCATGGGAATTACGCAAATTGCTGCGGTTATGGGTAGTTGTGTTGCTGGTGGAGCGTATTTACCAATTATGAGTGATGAAGCTATAATAGTAGATAAGACAGGTAGTATTTTTCTAGCAGGAAGCTATTTAGTAAAAGCTGCAATAGGTGAAACTATTGACAATGAAACTTTAGGAGGTGCTACAACACATTCCGAAATTAGTGGCGTTACAGACTATAAAGCAAAAGATGATAAAGATGCGTTAGATAAAATTAAACGCATCGTTGATAAAATTGGTGATTATGATAAAGCTGGTTTTAATAGAAGTGAAATTAAGAAACCTAAAGAAAATCCAGAAGAGATTTATGGTGTTTTGCCAAAATCTAGAGCTGATCAGTACGACATGAAAGAAATTATCAAACGTATAGTAGATGACTCTGAATTTGATGAATATAAAGAAGGCTACGGAAAAACCATTATTACAGCATATGCTAGGATTGATGGTTGGGCAGTTGGTATTATAGCCAACCAACGTAAATTAGTAAAAACTAAAAGTGGAGAAATGCAATTTGGAGGCGTAATTTACAACGACAGTGCAGATAAGGCTACGCGTTTTATTGCTAATTGTAATCAGAAAAAAATTCCGTTAGTCTTTTTACAAGACGTAACAGGTTTTATGGTTGGAAGTAAATCAGAACATGGAGGTATTATAAAAGATGGCGCTAAAATGGTGAATGCAGTTAGTAACTCTGTAGTACCAAAATTTACTATTATAATTGGTAATAGCTATGGTGCTGGTAATTACGCTATGTGCGGAAAAGCGTATGATCCAAGACTAATTGCAGCTTGGCCAAGTGCAGAATTAGCTGTAATGAGTGGTAATAGTGCTGCAAAAGTATTGCTACAAATAGAAACTGCTTCGCTTAAAAAGAGAGGCGAAACCATAACAAAAGAAAAAGAAGACGAATTATTCAATAAAATTAAGACTAGATACGACAATCAAGTATCACCTTATTATGCAGCATCTCGTATTTGGACAGATGGTGTAATAGACCCATTAGACACCAGGACTTGGATAAGTATGGGTATTGAAGCAGCTAACCATGCTCCTATCGAAAAGCCTTTTAACATGGGTGTTTTACAGGTTTAAGATGAAAAAACGCAGCATACTTTCAATACTTATTACGATTATTATTTGCTATGGACTATATCAAGTCTATGTCTTTTATTTTGATAATAATGATAATATACAATCTATATATCTAGTTCCGAAAGATGCAGTTTACGTCATTGAAACCGAAGAACCTGTTGACGGTTGGGATGCTATAAGTGATAGCCCAATTTGGAAACATCTACAACAAAATGACTATTTTAATAACTTAACTAAAAACCTAAATAAGTTAGATACTGTTTTTAAACAAAAGCAAGGTCTGTTTAATAAAATTGGTAATCGTGAGCTGTTAGTATCTGCACATGTTTATGACAACAAAAAGTATGGGTTTTTGTATGTGGTAGATTTACAAAAAATAGCAAAACTTAATTTGCTAAAAAGTAATTTAAACACTTTAGTTAACAATAATTATAAAGTTACTAAACGTAAATACCATAATCATGAAATAACAGAACTGTACGACGTTAAAAAAAGACAAACCCTTTACATTAGTTTTATTAAAAACCAGATGATTACCTCCTATGTGCATACTTTGGTTGAAGCGTCTATAGATCAATATACAGAACCTCAAATTGGTAGAAACTTAGATTTCTTAGAAGTAAAAAAGCAAGTCGACGATGACTTGTTTAAACTTTACTTTCAATATGATTATTTAGACGACTTTGTTAAAGTCTTCTCTAACCAACCCAGTTATTTAACCACAACATTAAGTAATAGCTTAGAATGGAGTGCATTTAGCTTTAAATTTAACGAAAACAGTATAACTGCAAATGGTGTAACCAATACCAAAGAGAATGCTTCTACTTATTTAAGAGCGCTTCAAAAATCAGGGAAAGGAAATCGAACGATTTCTAAAATTGCACCAAAGCAAACTGCTTTTTATTTAAGTTTTGCGTTTAGTAGTTTTTCTGATTTTTACAGCAATTTTGAAAACATTCAGAAAGAAAATCCAGAACGTTTTAAAACCTATTTAGATGGAACAGAACAGGTAGAAAATTTTTTAAAAATTAATCTAAAAGCGCATTTTATGAGTTGGATTGATGACGAAATGGCTATCCTACAAATGCAGTCGTCAGTATCTCAGTCTAGTAAAGACATTGCTTTGGTCTTAAAAACAAAAAACATAAAAGATGCTAAAGAAAATCTTGATTTTATTTTAAGTCAGATAAAAAAACGAAGTCCTGTAAAGTTTAAAGCAGTAAACTATAAAGAACATACCATTAATTTTATGTCTATTAAAGGCTTTTTTAAAGTGTTGTTAGGCGGTTTGTTTGAAGAGCTAGAAAAGCCTTACTTTACTATAATTGAAGATTATGTAGTGTTTAGTAATAACCCAAATACTTTAAAAACAATCATTAAAAATTATGTCGACAAAAACACTTTAAACACGTTTGAAGACTTTAACGATTTTGAAGATCAATTTGAAACACGCTCAAGTATTTTTGCTTACGTCAATACACCAAGTCTTTATAATAACACTTATGCTTTTGTGGACAACGCAACAAAAAAAGACTTAACAACTAATAAAGACTACTTTATTTGTTTCCCACAAATCGGGTTGCAATTAACACCTGAAAACGACTTTTTTGAAAGTAAGGTTGTAATGCATTATGAATCTCCAGAACTTGTAAAAGCTAAATATACTTTTACTGATACTTTTACACCTACTAAACTAGTAGGTAATGAATCTGCAATACATAACGAAGACCTAATAAATGAAGCGACCATATTTAATATACCGGAAATTTATCCAACAGATTTAACAGCTAAAGAATTTACACAAAAATACGCTAACGGAAACACTCGTTTTTCTGTCGAGTTGAAAGATGGTTTAAAACATGGTCGTTACAAAGCCTATTATCAAAACGGAGTTTTAAAAATATCTGGTAGATATAAAAAAGACAAACAAATTAGCATTTGGCGCGTTTATAATATGAAAGAGGATTTGATGTTTAAAAAACGGTTTTAATTTTTATATTTGTTCTATGTCAACAAATAATTACTTATATATTATTTTCTTTTTCACACTAAACTTTTGCTTCTCTCAAATAGCAATTGATTCATCAAAAATTAGAAAAAAAAGTAGAATTTTCTAAACAAATTGTACTTACTAACGCTGGAGTTGAAAAAATTATAGACACTACAATATTGGTCAATGATTCTAACAAATTTGAGTTTATTAATACATTTGATAATCTATCAAACTATGATATAGTTAATAACTATAGAGATGCAGTTTTTTCAATTAAAAATAGCACTATTCGTCAATTTATAGAACCTATACAAATTTACATTGATGATAGAATACCAAAAGAAATTAGAAAAGAATTTAAAGTTTTTGTGGATGCAATTCCAAATATAGAAAATCTATCCATTACGTTTGTCAACAAATTAAATGAAAGTAATTATTATATTAATCTAGCAGAAAAAGATTTTATTGGAATTAGTCCAGACATTTTAAAAAATTATACTAATGAAGAAAGAGAAAATTTAGTATTTGAAAAAATAAAACAAACCTGTCTTTATGATATGAATACTAATATTTATGGATGTCGTTTAGATGTTAACACATCAATACTTAACGATAAGAATGTCTTAACTAAATTAAAAAAAGCATTTTTCATCTCTTTAGGTAACTTTACTGTAATTACATCTGGAATGCCAAAAGGTTCTGTTTTAGATTTTAGAACCCATAGTATAGATAGATTAAGTGAGGATGATATTTTATTGCTTAAGATGCATTATTTTCACATTTATGATTTTAAAGTTGATTCAAAAACCTTTACTAATTTTGTTAGATTAAATAAAAAAAATAATGAAAAATAGTTTATCATTTATTTTCTTTCTATCCATTGTTTTATTAGGACAGGCTCAAACTAAAACCAAACATACTTTAAGAAAAAGATACATTACTATAGACGATTACCAAAAACGTTATAACAAACCGCTTACAAAAAAAGATTCATTAAACATGATTGAAAAAGACGGTTTTAAACTAGTCTTAATTGAAGATTCAAATGATGTTGTTAAAAATGGAAAAAGTGTACCATATGAATATAAAGACTCTACATTTTTAGCACAATACACCAAAATAGGATTTACTCACAGAAATAATACTTATAGCGACTCCACCACTTCTAAGTACTGGAAACAGCCAATTAAACTTTTTTTTGATAAAAACATACCAAATAAAACAAAGAAATCCTTTGTAAAATTTGCAAAAAATATCATAAGTCAAGTCGATTCTCTATCTGTTCTTACAGTAAATAAAATTGAGGATTCTAACTACATTATTTACTATTCAAATGGATATAATTATGAGAGTAATTTAAATAACTCAAAGAATTCTGACTACTATATTTATTGGAAAAATAAAGGAAGTAAAATTTATAAAGGTGCTATTAAAATAAATAAGGATAAGCTTTTTAATGAAACTCTAAGGTTAAATAAAATGAAATCCCATTTTATTTTATCATTAGGATATTTCTCATATAATAAAACGTTAGACTGTGAAAATTTCTTTTCTGGCTGTTATCAAAATGAAGTTTATTTATCAGATTTTGATTTAGAAATATTAAAATATCATTACAGCTATGGAATATGTAAAGGAACATATATTAGTACTTTTAATGAACAACATAAAAGAGCAAAAAAAACATTAAAACAATATAATAGTAAAATGTTCTTTTTTCATTCCGATGAAAAAACTAAGTAAACAACCAAAAACTTATTATTTAAAAGTACTAATCAATCTAATAAACTCTACTCTGTATCCTGATTTGTCTTCTCCTCTACCTTTTTCGGCTAAAGCTACAACATCAGATGGTTTTGAGTTGTTATGAAAACTAGATTGTTTTAGTTGCATACCAAAAAGCGCTACTGCACTTGCAAAATTTAAGTCATCAGACGCTTCTGTTGTTACATTTTTTTGGATGTGTACCATTTCTATACTTGTAATACCATCTGGCTTTTTGTATCTAAATTTTACTGTAAATAATTCATCCTTATACGTTGTATTTACCGTTTCATTCTTAGTGTATTTTAAATCTATCTCAGATGTTACATAATTACTTTCTACTCCAACAGGAACAACTTCATATAAAGCAGTAACAGTATGACCAGCTCCTAATTCGCCAGCGTCTTTAGTATCATCTACAAAATCTTCATCTGCTAACAATCTGTTTTCGTAACCTATTAAACGGTAGGCTTGTACTTGATTTGGATTAAACTCTACTTGTATCTTTACGTCTTTTGCAATAGTAAATAATGTACCTCCAAATTCGGTTTCAAAAATGCGACGTGCTTCTTGCATTGTATCTATATAAGCATGATTTCCGTTTCCTTTATCTGCTAAAGTTTCAAGCTTATCATCTTTATAATTTCCATAACCAAAACCTAAAACCGATAAAAAAACACCTGTCTTTCTTTTTTCAACAATAAGCTTTTCCATAGCATCATTACTTGATGCTCCAACATTAAAGTCGCCATCTGTTGCTAAAATAACTCTGTTATTTCCTTTTTTAGAAAAGTTTTTCTCAGCCATTTTATAAGCTAATTTGATTCCTCTACCACCTGCTGTAGAGCCTCCAGCATTTAAGTTATCTAAAGCTGCAATAATTTTGTCTTTATGTTTACCAGAAGTTGGTTTTAAAACAACTCCAGCTGCTCCAGCATAAACTACAATTGAAACTTTATCTTGTTCTCTTAACTGATTGACCAATAATTTAAAAGCCGATTTTAAAAGTGGTAATTTGTTTTGATTACTCATAGAACCTGACACATCTATTAAAAATGTTAAGTTGGCTGCTGGTAAGTTTTTGTTTTCATATGTTTTTCCTTGTAAACCTATACGTACTAATTTAGTGTCGTTATTCCATGGTGTTTTTGCTACTTCGGTATTTATAGAAAATGGATGATCACCTGTTGGTTGTGGATAATTATAATTAAAATAGTTAACCATTTCTTCTATTTTAACAGCATCTGATGGTACAAACTGTCCATTATTAAGCATACGTCTAACATTACTGTAACCTGCTTTGTCTACGTCTATTGAAAAGGTAGAAAGCGGAGTTGTATTAGCTGTTTTAAATTTATTTTCATGAATCTTAGTATAGCTTTCATTTAAATGTTTTTGTTGAGCAATTATATTTTTTTGCTCTTGCTCTTTTTGTTTTGATGTTTTTCTTTTTGCGCCTTTTGTATTAACAATTATAGTTCCATTTATTCCTCTATTCCCATATATTGAAGTAGATGAGGCGTCTTTAAGTACAGATATAGATTTTATATCATTAGCGTTTAAATTTTTAAAATTATCTCCATCTACAGGAACGCCATCAATGATATATAGTGGTTCAATGTTACCATTGATAGAATTCCTTCCTCTAATTATAATTGTAGCACTTTGACCAGGTTTTCCAGATCCATTGTTTATATCAACTCCTGATACTCTACCTGATAAAGGTTGAGCCAAATAGCCATAATTAGAATTCTCTTTTCTAGAAATAGATTCAGCTTGAATAGAACTGACTGAATACCCTAATGCTTTTGAGGTTCTTTTATTTCTATATGCAGAAATCACAACTTCTTCTAAAGACTCATTATCAACTTCTAAAGACACATTAATAGTAGTAGAATTTCCAACTGTTATCTTTTTTGTATGATATCCTATATAAGAAAACATAAGATGATTACCTGTTCTTGTTTGTATCAAATAATTACCATCAAAATCTGTTGAAACTCCATTTGAAGTGCCTTTTTCTAGTACAGTTACAGATGGAAGTGGTAATCCACTTTCATCTGTAACAACTCCTGATATTGTTACTTGTTGCGCTTGTACTTGTACTTGCACCATTACAAATACTGCGATTAATACGTTTAAGACTGTTTTCATAATTGCTGTTTTTATTTTTTAATAACTTCTATTAATTCTGGTAATAATGATATTGCAGTTAGTAATACAATACCTTTTGTATTGTTTTTACTTACTTTTACATTGCTTTGTTCTACTATTTCTAAATCTGGTTTAGCATCCGATTTGGCATTGGGATTTCTTACCATAACAAGGATGTTATTAGCGTCTTGACTTAAATTACTATTAGCAAAACGGTAGGCCTCTCCTATTCCGTCTTCATAATCTTCTGTAATATTATCCTTGATATCGCTTAATGCGTGTAGTATTTTTTTAAGCGATTTTGGTGATTCATTATTAATCACTAATCCGTTTTGTCCAGAATAGACTATTATAGTAATTGTGTCATCTTCTGTTAATCTATTTGACAAAAATTTAAAGGCTTGTTTTAAAATAATTTCATCTTCGGTAGAAAAATTACGCTTAGACGTTTCTAATAAAAAGGTAATATTTTGTGATGTGATTTCATCTTCCTCTTCACCTTCATTGTCTTCATCAACAGTCTCTAAAGGAAAGTTATCTGCGATAAACGATATAAAATTATCTAAGGTTACCGATTTTGTGTCTAAATTTTCGGTTTGTGCATTAGCTCCTGTAGCAAAATACAGACAAATTAAAAGGTTAATTACTGTTTTCATAATCTCTGGTTTTAAAGTTTACAGCTAAACTAAAACCAAATAACAGTTTATAAAACTGATAATGAGTGAAATGGACTTTTGAATGAGTAAACGCTACTTTTTAAATAAGGCTAGTGTTTTTTTACGATTGATCTTTCCGGAAGTGGTTTCGATAAAACTAGAAATTGTGTAGACTTTTTTAGGCGTTTCTAAAGTATTTAAGTCTTCAAATACAGACGAATTCAATGTATTGTGTTCAGCTTCAATAACTAAAACAACTTGTTCTCCAAAGGTTTTATCTTCTATTGAAGCTATAAAAAAACGCGATTCTATTTTAGATTGAAGCTTTGCTTCTATCTGCTCTGGAAACAACTTTACGCCTCCAGAGTTAATAACATTATCAACACGTCCTAACCATTGAAAACTTGTTTTAGAATGTAGTCTAACCAAATCATTAGTTGTAATTTGTGTTGCAATTAATTGTGGTGCGTCGATTACTAAACAGCCTTTTTTGTTTTGAGAAATGGTTATGTTTGGAAGGGTTTGGAAAAGAAATGCTTCGACAATCTCAGCATGACATTTTTCGTCTTTATTAATGTTGTTTAATTGCTTTACCGCAATATGTGTAATCGTTTCGGTCATACCATAAGTTTCATAGACCTTAGTTTTTAAAGGTGTAATCTTCTCTTTTAGTGTTTGATTAATTGGTGCTCCTCCAACAATTAAAGTTTCTATTGTTTCTAATTTGTCTAAAGTATGTTCTACTTGTGCAGGAATCATAGCACAAAAATCATAGTGTTTAGTAGTACTAAAAACAGGGGTGGTAGATGGTTTTACTGTATCTAATTCTAAACCCAAAATTAAGGCTCTAACCAACATCATTTTTCCTGCTATGTATGTAGCAGGTAAACATAGTAAAGCAGTATTACCTGGTTTTAGTTTAAAAAAAGCACCTGTTGCAATAGCCGAATTTACCATTGCTTCTTTGCTTAATCTAATAGTTTTAGGTTTACCGGTAGAACCAGATGTTTTAGCTTGAATAAAATCGTTATCATCTAACCAGTCGGATAAGAAGCTACCTGTTTCTTTCTCAAAAAATTCGCCTTTAATAATAAAGCTATTTGCCATTTCTTTTAATGCTTCAAACGAAAAAGGTATACCGTTTAACTTAAAATGGTCGTGTACTTTATTAAAAGTTGGTCTCATTTTTAATCTAATGCTTTATAATCGTCAGTAATTGGTTGTTCAATTTTACCAAATAGTTTTTGTTTCCAGTTTTTCCATTTATAGACTTTAGCAAATATGAAAATTAGTATCGGAAACACTACAAATACAGGTAAAACTATATCCATAAATCCTGCTCCAGGATCTGAAACATCTTTAAAAACCGAATGTGTTTGCAAAACTGTCCAATCTGCAGTAACTAATAAAGCACCAAACAAATTATTAGCAGCATGAAAACCTAAAGCCAGTTCCATACCCTCATCCATTAGCGTTATAATACCCAAGAAAAAACCTGTACCAATATAATATACCATTACTGAGTAACCCAATTTTGAAACTTCCGGATTAAAGACGTGCATACCTCCAAAAATGACAGAAGTCATTACTAACGGAAACCATCTGTTTTTAGCTAAAGCACCAAAACCTTGCATCAAATACCCTCTAAATACATACTCTTCTGTACTAGTTTGAATCGGAATTAATAAAACAGCTATAACCAATAAGACTAAAAAGCGGTTTAACTCAAAATTCCAAACGTAACTCTCTGGGTTTAAATAATAATCCAATAGCAATAAACCAGAAGTTACTATACCCCAAAAAACAAACGCAAACATAATACGCTTCCAATCTGTTTTTTTTCTTGCTGTTGTAACTTCTCTAATAGATTGTTTATGCAGATGTTTAACCACTAAAAACAAACCTAACAAACCAAAAGCAAAGGATAGTAGCATTAAAAACAAATTTAAGTTAGGCTCTAAAACAGTCATTAATTTTTGCTCATCCATACCAAAAACAGATTCACCATTATCCATAGCTTTAACTACAGCTGCTACCGTAAAAGGAATTTGACCAATAATTGCTGCAGTAAAAATTAATAAAGAACCAACTAGGTATCTCCAAAATTCGTGCTTAGCATTAAATGCTTGTTTTATAAAATCCATAATCTAAAAATTAAATTCCCAGTTAGTGTTAGTATTGTAATGCAATTTACCATTTTTTACTTGTAATGGCGAAATAATATTATTTGTAAAAAGGCTACCTGTACCTAAGCCTTGTGGTAATTTACTGTGTTTTAAATAGGTGTATTGCGCAATAGCACTAAGTCCAACATTACTTTCTAATGCACTTGTAATCCACCAACCAATTTGTTGTTTTTTAGCTAACTCAATCCAAGTGTCACTACCTTTAAAACCACCTATAAAACTAGGTTTAAGAATAATGTATTGTGGCTGTATCGTGTCTAATAGTTGTTGTTTGTTTTTGGTACCAAATACGCCAATTAACTCTTCATCCAAAGCAATTGGTAAAGGTGTTTGCTCACACAATTTAGCCATCTCTTCAAACTGTCCTGCTTTTATAGGTTGCTCTATAGAATGTAATTTAAAGTCTGATAATAACTTTAGTTTTTCTAACGCTTCATGAGGTGCAAAAGCGCCATTTGCATCGACACGTAATTCTATATCGCTTTCGCGGAAATTTTGCCTGATGCCTTTTAAAATATTAAGTTCTGTTTGAAAATCTATTGCACCAATTTTCATCTTTATACAACTAAATCCAGACGAAATTTTGTCTTCTATTTGTTGTTTCATAAAGGCTTTGTCACCCATCCAAATCAAGCCATTAATATCAATAGCGTCTTTTCCTTTTGTAAAACTTGAAGGAAACAAAACAAATTCAGCTTCAGCCTCTATGCTTTTAAAAGCCATTTCTAAACCTGTTTGAATACTAGGAAACGCCTTGTTTTCAGCATATAAAACATCTAGTCCATTTTTAATATTAGCACAAGTGTATTTAAGCTGTGCTTCATAATCTGGTCTGTCGTCAATGCTTAATCCTCTTAAAATTCCGCATTCTCCAACACCACGTTTACCATCGTTATCAATACTTAAAAACCAGGTTTCTTTAGTTTTTAAAACACCTCTAGAGGTTCCGCTAGGTTGTTTAAATTCTAAAATGTGTTTGTGGTAAGTTGCTTTCATATAAATTTAAAAAAACTTTAAAAGCATTATTAAGTAATTAGATGACCTAGACCAAGTAATACCGATAGTAATACAGTAGTTAAAGCCAGTTTTTTAAGCTCTGGATCAAAGTCTCTAGGATTGTTTATGTTTTTTACTTTTTTAAGATGAAGCAGTAACGGAATGTAAGCCACAAAATAAATAAGATTATAAACAGACGTAAAATAAAGCACTCCAAATGCAGTA
>JALZUT010000078.1 GCA_023300575.1 Olleya sp. | reverse complement strand
CAAACCTCAGCATTAAAGCTACTAAAATCATTAAATATTGACCTTTTTGAGCAAGATTATGGTAATACAGCTATTTACCAACCTAATAAAATGCAAGCAGCACAATTAGTTAAGCTTCCTGCAAATAATAATGCGAGTTATCGTATTAAAAACGGAACCTATAGCGTTATTAAAGCGTTAAGCGATCACTTGCCAAAAGATACTATCACACTTAGCCAAAAGGTACATACTATTGAAACAATTAACAATGGGTTGCTTACCAGAACAGAAACATCAGAATTCCGTTCAAGCTATGTTATTTCTACACTGCCACCATTATTGTTTTTAAATACTGTAAAAACAAAACCTGTTTTACCACAGGATTTGCAAGACGTGATTTTAAAAACGCATACTTGGATGAAAGATTCTATCCGAGTAGGCTTTACCTACAAAAATCCGTTTTGGAAAGCAGATAAAACCAGCGGAACCATCTACAGTAATGCAAGTCCTCTTCAAGAATTTTATGACCATTCTGATAGTGAAAATAAACGATACGCTTTAGGAGGTTTTATGAATGGGTCTTTTTCTGAAAATACTAAATCAGCACGACAAGCATTAGCTTTAAAACAATTGGTTAGTTATTATGGCCAACAAGCTTTACAATTTGAAAGCTACGAAGAGTGCATCTGGACAGACGAAAAATTAACCACACCAACTAGCGACACGTTTTTAACACCACAACAAAACAATGGACATCCACTCTATCAAAACAGCTATTTAAATAATAAATTATTTATTGCTGGAGCAGAAACAAGTCCTGTTTTTCCTGGAAAAATGGAAGGCGCCATTACAAGTGCTCAATTTATTTTTAATAAGCTGAAATCACAATACAACTAAACAATCATTTATTAGATTTACGTCAGTTTTAATGCTTCGACCAAAGAAGAAGAAGAAGAAGAAGAAGAAGAAGAAGTGTATCAAAATTTTTTTAACCTCTAATGCTTCTCGATACAATTTGCTCATACTTCACAAATCACTCGAATTAACGTTACATTTTAAATAATAATTATCTTTACAAGCTAATATCTTAAAGTAAACAGCTAAAAGCCAAAAAAACATGCTTCACCTAAAACTAGAAACAGATCCACGTTGGGTTACTATCGCAGAGTCTAATCTTGAAGAAATCCTAACAGATCATGCTTGGTGCGAGCAAAAAGCAGCTACAAATGCTATTACTATTATTACTCTAAATTCTGATAAGGAAGATTTAGTGACAGCGCTTTTAGAATTAGCAAAAGAAGAATTGGAGCACTTCCAAATGGTACATGATATTATTAAAGCACGTGGTTATACTTTAGGACGCGAGCGTAAAGACCATTACGTCAACCAACTCTATAAGTTTATGAATAAAGGCGGAAGCCGAGAACAATCTATGGTAGACCGCTTGTTATTCTCTGCTATGATTGAAGCACGTAGTTGTGAGCGTTTTAAGCTACTTTCAGAACGTATTAAAGACAAAGAACTCTCTAAGTTTTATTACGACTTAATGGTTAGCGAAGCTGGACATTATACCACTTTTATAACCTTTGCTCGTAAATACGGACAAGATGTAGATGTAGACAAACGTTGGCAAGAGCTAATTGAGTTTGAAGGCGAACTTATTAAAAGCTATGGTACAGAAGGTACTATTCATGGGTAAACTAAGTAAAAAGTGATTAGTGAAAAGTGAATAGTTGCTTACTCGGATATAAACTTCATTGCTAATAGCTAAGATTGTAATCGTACAACATCACTATTTTTCAAAAACAATACTAAAATGACATTTACACCTTTTCCAGAATTAAAAACTGAACGTTTACTACTAAGACAAATCTTAGAAACAGACAGCAAGGTCATTTTATACCTACGTTCTGACAAAGACATAAATAAGTTTATTCAAAGACCTCCAGAAAGACAAACAAACACAGAAGCAGACGCTTTAAAGCACATTATAAAACTTAACAAACAACAAGAAAATAACCAATCTATTACTTGGGCAATCACTTTAAAAGAGCAACCCGAACTTATTGGTACTATTTGTTTATGGAATTTTACAGACCACAATAAAACAGCCGAAGTCGGTTATGATTTAAGCCCAAAACATCAAAATAAAGGCATTATGACAGAAGCCTTATTAGCAGTTATCCATTTTGGTTTTAATAGCTTAAAATGTAATAAAATTGAAGCCTACACACAAAAGCAAAACGCAAACTCTATCAAGCTTTTAAAACGCAATGGGTTTAGTTTAAATACTACAAAAAAAGACACAGACAATGCTAGTAATCTAGTTTTTGAGGTATTTGCCTAACTATTATTTAGAGCTATAACTGAAGCTTAAATAAGCTAAAATTCAACTTTTAACAATTACAAACCAACCATTTATGTTTAAATTACCTAACCCAAACATTACGCTTTTACACCTTTTAACTATATCAAGTTTAATTTTTTCCTGCTCTACTAAAAATGAAGGTTATGCTGTTGAAGTGTATCAAACTTCACAATCTGGATATTATCTTAAATTAATTACAAAAAAAGCAACAACACCACCAATAGATCAAAGCAAAAAAGTCAAATTACAGATTAATCCTAACCAAAAATTTCAAGAAATTATTGGTTTTGGTGCTTCTTTCACCGAATCCTCCGCATGGAACTTGGCGACCATCCCAGAAAAACTTCGTAAGGACGTATTAACTAAACTTTTTAGTCCAACAGAAGGTGCTGGATTTTCGCTTACACGAACACATATTAACAGCAGTGACTATTCTAACAACCACTACACTTATGTTGATAAAGGAGACACAAATCTTTCTACTTTTAGTGTAAATGAAGATATGAAAGGTTTTAGTGGAGCAGAAAATGATCAAGTAAGAGGTATTGAGTTGATAAAGCCTGATTACGATATCATCCCAATGATTAAAGAAGCACAAAACATTAAAGGTGCTAACTTTAAAATTATAGCCTCTCCATGGAGTCCGCCTTCATGGATGAAATCTCACGAAACTTCTGAAATGACAAATGGCAGTTTACAACCACAATATTATGGGATTTGGGCAGAATATCTTTCAAAATACGTAAGTGCATATGCCGAACATAATATTGAGATTTGGGGAATTACTCCGCAAAACGAACCTTTACATGCGCATGATGCGCGTTGGGATAGTAATGGCTTTACTGCCAAACAAGGTCGTGACTTTTTAAAAAACCACTTAGGACCTCAACTTGTAGAAGATGGACACCTAAATCTTGACGATTTAAACGCTGGATTACGCGTACTTATTTACGACCATAATAAGTCCGCAATGAACAATTATGTTTCTGAAACATACAAAGATCCTGAAGCAGCTAAATATGCTTGGGGAACAGCCTTTCACTGGTACGCTAACTCTGAGCTTGAAAAAAATAATTGGCATGCAGAAGCACTAGATACATTACGAACAACTTGGCCTAATAAAGGTATGATTCATACCGAATCAAGTATTGATATTGACGCCAAAGATCCAATTGGGCAATATTGGAGAGAAAGCACAGATTACGCTGGCACTTTTATACCTTTTAATACTTACGCTTACGATATTATCAAAGATCTTAATCATGGCACTCAAGGTTATATTGAATGGTGCATGATCCTGAGTCATAAAGGCCAACCTAATCCTTACGACAACTTTAATAGCGCACCAGTACTTATTAATCCAGTTACAGATCAAGTAATTTATACACCACTCTATTATTTATTAAGTCACTTTAGTAAGTTAATAAGACCAGGAGCACACAGAATTGAGTTGGATGGCGAACAACACGAAGGACTTGCTTACACTGCAGCACTAAACACAGATGGATCTATTGCAGTCGTTGTTTTTAATAAAACCGAAAAACCACTAGAGTTACAATTTACCTTAAAATCTAAAAGCCACAACATACAAATAGCACCAAGAGCACTTCAAACTATTATGTTTAAGACTAATCTACTTAATTAAAAGACGAAGCAGTCCTGTCATTACTACTAGTCACATAAGTGCAAAATTTACACTAAACGTAGTCTAAGTGTGGATAATTAACCTAATGTCTTTACGAGAAGGCAGGATGTGGAAACCTCTTAAATAGCACCTGATTCTTTCTAGCTAACTACTTGTTAATAAGTGTTTAAAGCTTCGTGTATAAAGTGATTCTTTTTTTAAATTTTAAAAACTAACTTCGCTTAACATTCGATATACCGAATTGAAAACTCGCTATATCTATACGTTGGTAATAATGTGGTTTAATGTAAACTCCTGAAATAGGTTGACTAAAAATTAAACACCTTTAGTTACACTATGAACGCAAGGACAAATCAACTCTGCCGAAAAAAGAACTACAATAAAGTTAGTTTCGAGCTCTAATTATTCATCATTG
>JALZUT010000077.1 GCA_023300575.1 Olleya sp. | reverse complement strand
GAATGAACCGAGCCAATTAAAAAGGCTTAAATATTTATAAAAATGTTAAAAAGGCGAACACATTCGTCCTTTAAAAAACAATAAGAATTAACGAATGAAATTTTTATTTGATAGAGATACTTGGCAAGAGGTTTACGATAGTTTAACTAAAAACAAATTACGTTCCATTTTGACTATGGTAGGTGTTTGGTGGGGTATTTTATTGCTTATTGGTCTTTTAGGTTCTGCAAGAGGATTAGAAAATTCATTTAATCGTTTGTTTGGTGATTTTGCAACAAATAGTGTTTTTGTTTGGGCGCAAAGTACAAGTAAACCATTTAAAGGCTTTCAAGAAGGTAGACGTGTACAATTAACGTTGTCTGATGCTAAAAAAATTGAAGACAATGTTGAAGGAATTGAGTTTGTAGTACCTAGAAATATTACGCAAAGTGTTGTTGTCCATGATTTTTTATCTGGTACATATGGTGTTTATGGAGATTATCCTTTATTAGATCAAGTACAGAAAAAGAAAATGCAACACGGACGATTTATTAATCAAAACGATATTACTGATAAAAAAAAGGTAGTAGTTATATCAGAGAATATTTATAAGCAGTTATTTGAAAAAGATGAAGAAGCAATCGCAACATATATTCAAATTAATAGCATAAATTTTAAAGTCATAGGCGTTTTTGACGATAATAATATGGGAGGAGGTCCTAGTGCAGATATGCATATTCCGTTTACTACCTATCAACAGGTTTATAATAGCGGAGATAAAATTGGTTGGATGATGATTACAGGAAAACCAGAATATGACATTAATCAAATTGAAAAAGACGCTAAACTATTATTGAAAAACTTAAACAAAATTCACCCAGAGGATAAACGTGCTTTTGGTAGTTTTAATTTAGGAAAAGAGTTTAAAAAAGTAACAGGCTTCTTATTCGGGATACAATTTTTAACATGGTTTGTTGGCGTCGCAACATTAATTGCTGGTGTATTTGCAATTGGTAATATACTTTTAATAACGGTTAAAGAGCGTACAAAAGAAATTGGTGTAAGACGCGCTTTAGGTGCAACGCCTTTTGAAATAAAAAGGCAAATTGTTGTAGAAGCGGTATTTATTACATTATTAGCAGGTTTACTTGGTATAATATCTGGAGGCTGGATACTGATTTTAATAGATAAATTTTTAGGGCAAGGTGAAGAAGCAGTTTTAGTTAATGCTTCTGTATCCATAGGAATAGTGTTTTTTGCTTTATTAATATTAGTTGTATTAGGCACCTTAATTGGTCTTATACCAGCATTTAAAGCCACAAGTATAAAACCAATAGAAGCATTAAGAGAAGAATAAAAACTAACAATCAAAAAAATGAGTAAAACAATCAAAATTATTATTGGAATCGTATTACTAGTGCTTTTAGCAGTAGTTATGAAGTATTTTAGTGATTCAAATTCTAAATCTGTTGTAGATTATAAGGTAGATGAACCATTTTATACCTCTATCAAAACCAAAACGGTAGCAACAGGAAAATTAAATCCTGAGGAAGAAATTGAGCTTAAACCTCAAATATCAGGTATAGTAGACAAAGTTTTTGTTGAAGAAGGAGATATCGTTAAAAAAGGAGATTTAATTGCTAAAATTAGAGTGGTACCTAACGAGCAAAACTTAGCAAGCGCAAATAGTAGAATTAATAGTGCTAAGTTATCTAGGAACAATGCGCAAACACTTTATGATAGAAATAGAGCACTTTTTGAAAAAGGAATTGTATCAAAACAAGATTTTGAAAATAGCGAACTGTCTTTAGGTCAATCAAAAGAAAGTTATAAGCAAGCACAAAACGACTACCAAATTATAAGACAAGGTTCTTTATCTGGAGGAAGTAGTGCTAATACCAATATTACAGCACAAATTCCTGGAACAATTTTAGAAATACCGATTAGAGAAGGAGATCAAGTTATACAAAGTAACAACTTTAATGCAGGTACTACAATTGCTACAATTGCAGACATGAGCAAAATGATTTTTGAAGGTAAAGTAGACGAAGCTGAAGTTGGTAAGTTAGAAGAAGGAAAAGAGATTAAAGTTATTTTAGGAGCTTTAAACGAACAAGATTTTCCTGCAACATTAACCTTCGTTGCACCAAAAGGACTAGAAGAAAACGGAGCAGTTCAGTTTGTAATTAAAGCAGATGTTACTGTAGGACCTTCAACAAAAATTAGAGCGGGTTATAGTGCAAATGCCGAAATAGAAATGGAAAGTAGAGACAGTATTCTGTCTATTAAAGAATCATTACTTCAGTTTAATAGAATTACAGAAAAACCATTTGTAGAAATCCAAACAGGCGAAGACGAGTATAAAAAAGTAGATGTAGAAACGGGATTATCTGACGGTATTAACATAGAAATAAAAGAAGGTGTTAAAGAGGGAGATAAAATTAAAGTGTGGAATAAAGCCTCTAAAGATGATAACGATGAAGAAGACGAAAACTAATATGAAACAGATAATTTATATAATGTTGCTGTTGGTTGGTTTTTCAGCAACAGCACAAGAAAAGAAATGGACACTT
>JALZUT010000076.1 GCA_023300575.1 Olleya sp. | reverse complement strand
TAATTCTATTATTGATAATGTTTTCTCTACTTGTTCGCCTTCTAATAAAGGGTCTATTGCTTGAGCTGTGTCTTGTATTAATGTGCTTATCATATTTGTGATTTATAAAATATATAACGAATGACTTTAATTTAAATTATACCAGGACTATTCTAACCATAATGTAACCTAATACACCTAATACAATAGTATAAGGAAAAGCCATTTTAACCATTTTACCGTAAGATAAATTAATTAATGGAGCTAATGCAGAGGTTAATAAAAACAAAAATGCTGCTTGTCCGTTTGGAGTTGCTACACTTGGTAAATTGGTTCCTGTATTAACAGCAATTGCAAGTTTTTCATAATGAGCTCTATCTATTGCTCCACTATTAAAAGCTTCTTGAATTTCTCCAATATAAACTGTAGCAACAAACACATTATCACTAATAGCAGATAAAAACCCATTAGCTATGTAAAACAAGCCAGGTTGTGAATCTAATTCTTGACTCAAAGCCCAATCTATTATTGGACTAAATAAATGCTGATCGTGTATCATTGCAACAATAACAAAAAACACAACTAATAAACCTGTAAAAGGAAGTGCTTCTTCAAACGCATGTCCAAGTTTATGCTCATCAATAATACCTATAAATGCAGTTTGAAATATAATTAATGCTAATCCTATAAAACCAACAGGCGCTATATGAAGCGCTAGTCCAATAATTAATAAAACCGCAGCTAAACCTTGAACCCTTAGAGCATATTTTTCTTTATCTGTTCTGTTTTCGTCTTCTTTAATAGTATAATTTTCTATAATTCCAGCAACTAAAGGTGGTAATTTTGCGCCATATCCGAAAATACCTGTATACTCTAAAATAACTGTAGTAATTAAACCTGCTATTAAAACTGGTATTGTTATGGGTGCCATTTTTAAGAAAAACTCGATAAAATCCCATCCTAGTCTTTCTCCTATAAGTAAGTTTTGTGGCTCTCCTACTATTGTACATACACCACCTAATGCAGTACCTACAACTCCGTGCATAATTAAGCTTCTTAAAAAACTTCTAAATTGTTCTAAAGTTTCTCCACTTAATTCTTTTCTGTCTTTTATTCCGCTTTCATTATAGTCAGCATCGCTAGAATGAATTTTATGGTAAACGCTATAAAAACCTATAGCAACACTAATTAAAACAGCTGTTACTGTTAAAGCGTCTAAAAAGGCTGATAACAAAGCTGATAGAAAGACAAATAATAAAGACAGAGCTACCTTTGACTTTATTTTAGTAAAAACTTTACTAAAAATATACATTAGTAATGGTTTCATAAAATAGATACCAGCAACCATAAACACTAAAAGCAGAATCACTTCTAGATTTTGATCTACTTCATGATAAGCATTTTTGGGAGTAGTTAAACCCAATGCGACCACTTCTATAGCCAAAAGACCACCAGATTGAAGTGGGTAACATTTTAAAGCCATAGCTAAAGTAAAAATAAACTCTAAAATAAAGATCCAAGAAGTTACTGTTTTTCCTAAAACAAAAAAGGAAAAAATATTAAAAATTAAAAAGCTAATTATGGTGAATTTAAACCATTTTGGGCTATTACCTAAAAAATTCTTTAACATATTATTATTATTTATATAAGTTGTTTTAATGCTATTTCGAAAGCTGTTTTACTAATTTCTTTTTTTGAATCGCTTCTATCATATACATTTTGAATTGCTTTTCTAATTATTTGAGAGGTATCATTAAAAATCGCCTCATCTGTCATTTGCACCTTACGTTCCATAAAGTAAGCAAATACGCGAGCCATACCACAGTTTGAAATAAAATCTGGTATCAAACTAACACGCTCATCTGTATGCTCCATAATTGATCCAAAGAAAATTTCTTTGTCTGCAAATGGTACATTTGCACCACAAGAAACAACTTCTAATCCTGTATCTATCATTTGGTCTATTTGATCTTGAGTAATTAACCTTGAGGCTGCACATGGTGCAAAAATCTCGGTTTCAAGCGACCAAATACGCTCGTTCATTTCTGCAAACGGAATCATATTATCAGTTTGAAGTGTATTACCATTTTTAGTTAAGAAAAAGGCCCTAATTTCTTCAAAAGAAAAGCCTTCTTCTTTTATAACACCTCCAGAAATATCTATAATTCCAACCACTTTTGCTCCCATTTGAGCTAAGTAGTAGGCAGCAGCAGACCCAACATTACCAAATCCCTGAACAACAGCGCGTTTACCAACTACACTTCCTCCATAAATCTCATAATAATTTTTTACAGCTTCGGCTACACCATAACCTGTAATCATATCTGCAACTGTATATTTTCGGGTAACATCTGGTGAATAGCCAGTGTTTTCTATCACTTTTATAACGCCTTGACGTAATTGTCCAATACGGTTAATTTTATCAGCTTCGGTTGGTTGAAAATGTCCATTAAAAACACCTTCTTGCGGATGCCATACTCCAGATTGTTCTGTAATTGGAATCACCTCATGGATTTCATCTACATTTAAATCGCCACCTGTACCATAATAACTTTTTAATAATGGAGACACTGCTTCATACCAACGCTCTAAAACTCCTTTTTTTCTTGGGTCTTTTGGGTCAAAGTTAATTCCTGATTTTGCACCACCAATTGCTGGTCCAGAAACGGTAAACTTAACCTCCATAGTCTTAGCCAATGATAAAACCTCATTCATATCCAAACCAATACGCATTCTGGTTCCTCCTCCTGCAGCCCCTCCTCTTAAAGAGTTTATAACGGTCCAACCTTCTGCTTCCGTTTCGGCGTCTTTCCAATTAAAGATTATTTCAGGCTCTTTATTTTCGTAAATTTTAAGTAAATCTTTCATGTTTTAATTTGTTTCAACTTTAATAATTCTTTTTGTACGTGATTTTGAAGTTGAGCGAAGCTAAAGTTGATTCATATTATGAAGTATTTTATTTAATTAGTTTAACAAATATAAAAAAACAAAAAATGGCTTTTTAGAGTAAAGCCATTTTTATTATAATAAATTACTAAATAGTCATTTTTACAAATACTTGGTATTTATTACCTAAAGCAAGTACAAAATAGGTGTTATTATATAGTTGAATTGTTTTGGTTGGAGCAAAATACACAACATTTTGTTTTTATATTACAAACCATATTTTAAAACCGTTTTTTTTAAGTATTGAAAACATAAATTTTACCAGAAGAATGGTCTTTTGAGGCACCTGTAACCGATTTTAAACAATTTACTTCATTACGTAATTTTAAAACGCCTAAGAAACCAAAAATTAAGGCTTCTTTAAATTCTATAATCTCTTCTTTAGGAATAATAATTCGATTGTTGGTTAATTCATTTATTTTATCCATTAAAAATAAATTAAAAACACCTCCTCCTGTTACTAAAACTGAAGCGTGTTCGGTTTGATTAATAATTGTAGAAATTTGTATCGCGATATGCTTAACAAACGTATACAGAACATCTTCTATTTTAAGTTTAAAACTATCTATGATTGGAAAAACCTCTTTTTCAACCCATTCTAATCCTAATGATTTTGGTGGTATAGATTGATAAAACGCTAATTTATTTAACTGATTTAATAACTCATGATTTAAATTGCCTTGTTTTGCAATTTCACCTTTATCATCATAATTAAAGCCTAGTTGCTCAACATATTTATTAAGCACTATATTAACTGGACAAATATCAAAAGCGATACGCGTTTTATTAATTTTGGAAGAAATATTAGCAAAGCCACCTAAATTTAAACACCAATAATAATCTGCAAATAATAGTTGATCACCAATAGGCACAAGTGGTGCTCCTTGGCCACCAAACGCAACATCCTGTACTCTAAAATCGCAAACTATAGTTTGAGCTATTAAATTAGCAATCTTAGGTAAATTACCTATTTGTTTGGTAAAACCTGATTCTGGTTGATGTAAAGCAGTATGACCATGAGAGCAAACAGCATCAATAATTTTAATATTATTTTTTAAAATAAATTGATTAATAATTGATGCTAAATATTGGGTATACTCATCATCAATTTTATTTAATTCAGCTTCATTTACAGTTGTTAAAAGCTTTAATGTTGTTTTCCATTTTGTTGAGTATGAAACAGTTTCAGCCTTTAAAATTTTAAACTGCCAATTATTATCTTTTATAAAATGAATGTAAGCTAGATCAATTCCATCTAAAGAAGTACCGGACATTACACCTATGATTTTATAATTTTTCATTATCATATTGTGTAAAAATAGTAATCTCTAATAAAAAAATGCTAATAAATATTTATCTTTGTACTATATTTTTATCAATACAACAATTAAATATTATTATGGATTTTAGTCTTACCGAAGAGCATCTAATGATACGAGACGCAGCTCGTGATTTTGCACAAAGCGAATTACTTCCAGGAGTTATAGAACGTGACAACAAACAAGAATTTCCTCAAGAGTTAGTTCGTAAAATGGGTAAACTAGGTTTTATGGGAATTATGGTAAACCCCAAATATGGAGGTAGTGGTATGGATGCTATTTCTTATGTGCTTATTATGGAAGAATTATCAAAAATAGATGCATCTGCTTCTGTAATGGTGTCTGTAAATAATTCTTTAGTTTGCTATGGAATTGAAACTTATGGAAATGAAGAGCAAAAAGAAAAATATTTAACCAAATTAGCAACAGGTGAATCTATTGGTGCCTTTTGTTTAAGTGAGCCAGAAGCTGGTAGTGATGCAACTTCGCAAAAAACTACTGCAATTGATAAAGGTGATCATTATGTAATTAATGGAACTAAGAACTGGATAACTAATGGTGGACGTAGTGATGTTTATTTGGTAATTGCACAAACAGATAAAGAGAAAAAACACAAAGGTATTAATGCTTTTATTGTAGAAAAAGGAATGCCTGGTTTTGATATAGGACCTAAGGAAGATAAATTAGGAATTAGAGGTAGTGACACACATACATTACAATTTAATGATGTAAAAGTGCCTAAAGAAAATAGAATTGGTAAAGACGGATTTGGTTTTAAATTTGCTATGAAAACACTTTCTGGTGGTAGAATTGGTATTGCTGCTCAAGCTTTAGGTATAGCTTCTGGTG
The DNA here is from genome assembly GCA_023300575.1 of Olleya sp. Lineage (GTDB taxonomy): Bacteria > Bacteroidota > Bacteroidia > Flavobacteriales > Flavobacteriaceae > Olleya. The sequence continues at coordinate 3,016 of JALZUT010000076.1, read as the reverse complement.
CTTATGAGCTAGCACTAAAATATAGTAAAGAGCGTAAAGCATTTGGCACAGAAATTTGTAACCATCAAGCAATTGCTTTTAAACTTGCAGATATGTATACTGAGATTGAAGCTGCACGCATGCTTGTAATGAAAGCTGCTTGGGATAAAGATCAAGGTCATAATTATGATATGTCTAGTGCTATGGCTAAATTATATGCTTCTAAAGTAGCAATGGAACAAACAGTCGAAGCTGTGCAAATACATGGTGGAAATGGTTTTGTAAAAGAATACCATGTAGAGCGAATGATGCGTGATGCAAAAATCACTCAAATTTATGAAGGCACTTCTGAAATACAGAAAATGGTTATTTCTAGAGGTGTTATTAAAGGAAAAAATTAATTATATAAATATTAAAAGGCTTTAGTATTTATTTTGAAGCCTTTTAATGTTTAGATAAATCATTTAAAACTAACCGCAACTCACCATAGCTATACTTGTTATCCATTTGATGTTTTAGGTCTGAAAGGTTTTCAAACTTATACTTAGGAATTAATTTCCTTAATTCTTTGTAATGTTTTTCCGAAATTAAATCTGTAATCTTTACCTCTCCTGAATTAATAAAACTGGCGAGATGCCCTATAATTGTATTTACATTTAAATCGCGTTCAAAAGCAATTTGCTCTATTGATTTACCAGACTTAAATAATTCTAAGGAAATCCTATTAGTGTCGCCTCGTTTTCTTTTTAGTTTAGGTTTTGGTTTTGAAATCTCAAACATTTCAATATCTTTAGAAGTCTCGATATCGTTTCCATCGCAATACTGACGTATAACTTTTAAAATATCATTACCATATTTTTCAATACGCACTTTACCAAAACCATTCACATTTAGAAGCTCATTTTTGTTTGTTGGTAAGGTTTCACACATTTCATATAATGCTTTCTGTGTAAATACTTGATAATGTATTATATCTTTTTCTTTAGCAATAGTATTTCTTAATTCTCTAAGTAATTCAAATAACTCAACATTTGTTGTGCCATCTATGACTGATTTTCTTGGTTTTTTAGGCTTATCCTTTATAAGAAAAACAGATTTAGATCTTAACTCTAAAAATGTTTTTACTTTAAATTCTTTAGCTAAACCAGAAAAGTAAAGTTGTTTGGTGGCTAATAATTCTTCAAAAATATCCAGTAGTTTGTTTATGTCTTTCTCAATAGCTTTATTATCTGTAGTAAAAGCAAATAACTGATAAACGTTGATTATTTTTGTTTGAGTTTCTGCAGTAAAATATTGAATAGCTTTAACATAACGCTCTTGTATGACTTTACTTGTCTCAGGCAATAAAATAACTTCAGATAATTCCTGAAGCTGAGACTTAAATCCATTAGCAACTTTTAATAAATTGATAATACAATCTTTAATTCCAATTAAAGGAGTTTCTAAATTACCTTCAATACTTCCTCTATTTTTATAAAAAATATCTAAAGCACGATTTAAAGGATATAAGAACGCATAAAAATTAAAGATTTCAGAAATTAAATCCAATTGAAATTGAGACATCGATTGTTTCAAAATCTTTTCATCTGGCTGGTTATCTTCAGTCATCTTATTAAAAGATATAACATTAATATCACTAATGATTTGACTAGAATCAATCTTACTTTTAAGTACTAAACCTTCTAGACTTTTACATCTACTTAAAGCAACATAAGTTTGCCCGTGAGCAAAGGCACCTTGTGCATCAATAATAGCTTTTTCAAAAGTTAAACCTTGACTTTTATGAATTGTAATGGACCAAGCTAATCTTAGAGGCATTTGTTTATAAGAACCAATTTTATTATCAATAATAGCATTAGTTTCTTTATCTACAGTGTAGTTAATGTTTTCCCATATCTCTGGAGTAACATTAATATTAAAATCATCATCTGGGCAGTGCACAATTATTTCATCATTATCTAGCAGAATGACTTTACCAATTTTACCATTAAAATAACGCTTATCAACTGAGCTATCATTTTTGACAAACATGACTTGTGCGCCCACTTTTAAAGTTAAACAATCATCATTTGGGTAAGAATATTCAGGGAATTTACCGTCTACAACAGCTTTATAAGTTTGCGATTTACTATTTAATTTATTTAACTGATCTTGATTAGTTAAATCAGCTTTTCGATTATGAGTAGTTAATGAAATGTAACCATCTTCTTTATTTGGAACAAAATTTGGATCGAAACGTTTGTTTAACTCATCTGCAGAAGATTGTGTCAAACAGTTATTCCTTATCTCATTTAAAATTTCAATGAACTTTGGATTATCTTGTCTATAAATATGTTTTAATTCTACTGTAATCGCATTACATGCCTTAAAAGCATAACTGCTAAAAAAAAACACATTTTCATAATGGTACTTAAGTAGATGCCATTCATTTTCTTTAACAACAGGTGATAGCTGTTGTAAATCTCCTATCATTAATACTTGAACACCACCAAAAACTTTATCCTTATTTCTAAAACGACGAAGTGTTTTATCAATTCCATCAAGTAAATCAGCACGAACCATACTAATTTCATCAATAATCAGTAAATCCAAGGACTTAATGATGTTGATTTTAGTTTTGGAAAATTTCCGATTGAAACCTCCAGAATTTATTTCCTCATTTGGTAAAATTGGTCCAAAAGGCATCTGAAAAAAAGAATGAATAGTTACACCCTTGGCGTTAATAGCAGCAACTCCAGTTGGAGCAACGATAACCATACGTTTTAAACATTCATTTTTCAATTTATGTAAAAAAGTCGTTTTACCAGTACCAGCTTTACCTGTTAAAAAAACAGATCGGTTTGAGTTATTTACAAAATCGTATGCTAAATCAAGTTCTTTATTAGTGGACATCAAACATAATTACTTAAAAGAATAAAGATACTCAAAACAAAAATTAAATAAAGTAATTAAGTCATATCAAGTTTTAACAAAAACTCTAAAAAAGGGAGTATTCATTATGCTTTTTTTTACAAATATGCAAAAGTAAAAAGATGTC
>JALZUT010000075.1 GCA_023300575.1 Olleya sp. | reverse complement strand
TATTCTTGACTTGGTAGTTGGTCTCCAATAAAATGTAAATTTTCTAGACTACAGTAAGCCGCAAACAAATTTTCATTTCCGTATTCTAAAAGTTGGGTTTGAAGCAGGTTGTTGTCTACAAACCAGTTAATGATGTAGTTTGAAGTTGTTGCATCTAAAGTTAATTCAATTTTAAAATCATACCATTTGTTATGCTTTATTAAATAAGGGTTGGAAACAAAAGGTGCATCTTGAGACGTACAATACACCAATAAGTCATCAGTATTTGCATTAAGTAGGTTTCTTGTTTCTGTGTTACCAGAACCGATTTCAAAATCTAATTCACGATTATCGTTTAAGTATAAAAAGGCACCAATACTGTTTCGGTCTCCAATTTCTCTTTCACTAACATAGATTCTCCAAGTGTAAGTCCCTAAGCCAAAATCTGCTCGTTTTGTTTTTACTTTAACTCGGTCAACAACATTTGCTCTTGTGGTTATTGTTAACTCTCCATTATTTAATACGTAATTTTCAGGACTATTATTTTGACTTGCATCTTCCCATAATAATTCAAATTGCGTTTGACTATCAAAAGTTTCTAAAAAACTAATGCTATCCTCAGTTGATATTTCTTGTATTTCATTAACAGCTTCAGAGCAATTTAGAAGCAACACAGTAAATAAGAATGCTATTTTCTTCATCTTACATTTTATTTTTTAAAAGCAACACCTTTTTGCTTATTAGTTTCGCCTACGTAAGAATACTCAAACGTATAGCTAGAATCTGTTGTTGTTAATATTTTAAGATGTACGTCTTTGCGTTCTGCTCTGTTTTTAGGATTGATAGTTCGGTAAATAACTTCACAATTATTAACCCATCGTACAGAAGAGCTATCTGTTTTACCTTCGTAGATCTCTATTTGTAACTTTTCGGTTCTGATAAAGTTAGAGGTAAACGTTTTGTCGCCAATATTAACTTCGCTGTAAAATGCACCTGTTTTGTAGTCTTTACAATTACGTTCTATTTGGTAGCAGCTTGTTAAAGCTAAAACAGAAAGGATATAATAGAATTTAAGTTTCATTAAAAAGAGTTTACACAAAATTAATGAATGTTAGCTAATAAACTTTAAAAAGTAGCCTTTTCTATAAATCGTATATTTAGAAATTTTATGGACTAAGTTATAAATTTTCAAAATTTGAAAAACTACCATCTGTATAGAAAATAATGATACGATCAATTTCTTTTCCTCCAGAATTAGTTTTTATCTTTTTTTCTACGATTTCAACTTTTTTGTCTTCAGAAAATAAATTGACTTTAGAATTTGATTTAGAACTAATTTCTGGATCTTGATCAATTTTTGGAAAAACACCTTTTCCATTCATCAACCAATACAATTCAACTTCAGGAAAAGAAGAGAGGACTTTTAAAACAAATTCTAAACTAGGCTTATTACGTCCAGATAATATATGTGAAATGCTAGAACGTTGCACACCAATTTTTTCGGCAAAAGAGGAAGCGCTTTCTCCAAAATAATCAATGACTTTTTGTAGTCGTTTAGCAAAATCCACATTATTTATCATAGTTATACAAATGTAAATTTTTATATTAACTTACAGCGTTACAAATGTAAATTTAACATTACAATAGTGCTATATTATAAATTATAGTATATGTTTATATTAAAGTAAAACTTAACAATACCACATTTAAGTAACTGATAATAAATAATTTGTTAAACATTATAAAAGTAATATAGTTTTTACATAAGCTTTGTGTGTTAACGACTGATAAAACGTAATAATTTGTTTACATAAGTAAATTACAATTGTAAAATAACTTGTTTACAATTGTAAAAAAGCAAATGTTTACATTTGTAAAGTAAAATTGAAACATGGAGCAATCAGTATTAAATAGCCTTTATAAATCTCATCAAGAAAGCACACTTTTTGGACGCTATATTCACTCAGAACATATTCAACCATTACTAGACAAATGGTCAAATAAAATTGATGTAGAAGAGATTGGACGTTCGGTAAACAACTTACCTATTAATTCAATAACTATAGGAAAAGGATCTAAAAAGGTGCTAATGTGGTCGCAAATGCATGGTAACGAATCTACAACCACTAAAGCGCTTTTTGATTTATTAAATGCTTTTGAAGACGTTATTTTAAGTGGGATTTTTCAAAATTGTACTTTAAAGATTATTGCTATTTTAAATCCTGATGGTGCAAAAGCCTATACAAGAATAAATGCAAACGCTGTAGATCTAAATAGAGATGCACAAGATTTAAGCCAACCAGAAAGCAAGGTTTTATTAGCTTGTTTTAATAACTTTAAACCAGACTTTTGCTTTAATCTACATGGACAACGTACATTGTTTAGTGCTGGTAATACTAATAAGATAGCCACTTTATCCTTTTTGTCTCCCGCAGAAGATGAAGTGCGAACTATTACTGACACGCGTAAAAAGGCAATGGAAGTCATTGTAGCGATTAATAATAGCTTGCAGTTTGACTTACCTAACCAGATTGGACGTTATGATGATGGTTTTAATATAAACTGTGTTGGTGATTCGTTTCAATCTTTAAACGCTCCTACATTGCTTTTTGAGGCTGGACATTATGCAGATGACTATAATAGGGAAGAGGTTAGACGTTTTATCTTTAAATCACTAATTGTAGCATTAGATTATATTTCAAAAGAGGAAGTTACTGGTAATCAATATAAAGACTATTTTAAAATCCCTGAAAATGGTAAGTTGTTTTATGATATTATAATTAGAAATGCCAAATTTGATGACAAACTTTTAGATATAGGTATTAATTATGAAGAGGTTTTAAAGGATAATACAATAGTTTTTCAGCCTATAGTATTAGAAATTAAAGATTTGTCTGATTTTTTTGGTCATAAAGTTGTTAATGCTAATAAACACACTGTACTTAACTTGAATAAAGAGGAGATTAATATAGGTTCCGCAAACGATTTCGTAATGATAAATAATGAAAAATCATCACTTAAATTGTAAAAATCTTCAATTTTAGTGCATTATATTTATTAAAAATGTTTTATTTTTGATTTTTATTCAATAAAATACAAAAATGGCAAAATTTAAATTAGACGAAATAGATCACCAAATTCTTGATATGTTAATAGACAATACAAGAATTCCTTTTACTGATATTGCAAAAAAATTATTGATTTCTGCTGGCACAGTACATGTTAGAGTTAAAAAAATGGAAGAAGCAGGAATTATTAAAGGTTCTTCTCTGACATTAGATTATAAAAAACTAGGTTATTCTTTTATAGCTTATGTTGGTGTGTTTTTAAATAATACATCAAAAACGGCATTTGTACTAGAGCGTATTAATGAGATTCCTTTTGTTACTGTAGCTCATATAACTACTGGTAAATTTAATATCTTCTGTAAAATTAGAGCTCAAAATACCGCACATGCAAAGGATGTTATTTTTATGCTAGATGATATTGAAGGGGTTTATAGAACAGAGACTATGATTTCTTTAGAAGAAAGTATCAATGACAAAAAACGATTAATGCACGATATTTTTAACGAGATTTAATATGTTAAAAATCTTATAATATTTCTAAACGCTTCAAATTTTGAAGCGTTTTTTATTACTTTCATTTTAAAAATATAATTATGACAGTTTCAAATTTACAATCAACCGAATTTATTCCATATTTTAAAAGATACATTGATCTTGCAAAAGGTTTAGAGTTGCGTCCTGGATTACAAAAATCTTTAGACGAGGTGATGTCTTTTTGCAAGTCTTTACCAGAAAGTAAATATGAATATCGTTATGAAGCTGGTAAATGGAATGTAAAAGAAATTATCGCGCATTTAATAGATACCGAACGTGTTTTTTGTTATCGTGCATTGTGTTTTGCTAGGCAAGATAAAACAGAATTACCTGGTTTTGATCAAGATGATTACTTAGCGAATAGTAATGCTACAAATAGAAAATTTGAAGACTTGTTAGAAGAATACCAATCTGTAAGACAAGCTTCAATCGGATTATTTAACAGTTTTACTAATGACATGCTTTTATCCATAGGTACAGCAAGTGGTGGAGAAGCATCAGTACGTGCTTTAGGTTTTTTGATTATTGGTCATGAAAGACACCATATAAATATTATAAAAGAACGCTATTTACAACACTAATCATCATTAGATAAAGTTAGAGGGTATTGTCAATAATTTTGTGTTAACATTAAATATTAAGCACTATAAAATTTAAAAGAATTGATTATTAAGTTATTAGTTGCTTGGCAATTTGTTTTAGCTTTTCCGATAGCTTCTAAAAGCACAAAGTTTATTATACCTTTTTCGTTTTTTTTATCAAATTTCATAAGGTCTATAATAGGTGCATAGTCTGCTTCTATAATGTCGACTTTGCCATACAAATTTATTGTATTTGCTTTGATTTTATTTAGGTCTTCTTTGGTAAAATTTAATAACTCAGAAGATAAATACGCTTCCATAATCATGCCTGCTGCAATCGCTTCACCATGTAGTAGTGCTTTATTTTTATCGTTTAAATAGTAAGATTCTATAGCATGACCTAGTGTGTGTCCAAAATTAAGTGTTTTACGTAAATGTTGTTCTGTTGGATCTTGTTCTACTATATCTTTTTTAATTATAACAGATTCGTAAATTAATTGGTCTAAATCTTCAATTTTTAGTGCTTTTAGTTGCGTTAATTTGTTGTAATATGGTGTGTCATAAATTAGTCCATGTTTAAGCATTTCGGCTAGTCCAGATCGCATTTCTCTAGAGGACAAAGTGTTTAAAAAAGAAGTATCTATTAGTACCATTTTTGCTGTTTTTATAATACCAATTTGGTTTTTTATAACACCTAAATCTACTCCGTTTTTACCACCAATAGATGCGTCAACCATAGACAAAAGTGTGGTTGGTACATTTATAAAAGTAATCCCTCTTTGATAGGTACAGCCTACAAAGCCACCTAAATCTGTAACAACACCACCTCCTAAATTTATTAAAAGTGTTTTGCGGTCTGCACCAAGATCAGACAGGGTTTGCCAAACTCCTAAGCAAGTCTCTATGGTTTTATGAGTTTCTCCAGCTTCAATTTCAATGATTTCTATAGTTAGACTAGTTTCGACTTGTGCTAAAAAATGTGGTAAACACAAATCGGATGTATTACTATCTACTAAGACAAATAAATTAGAAAAATTAGTGCTTTTTAGGTAATCATTAAGTGCTAAGTAGCTTTGTTGATTAAAGAAAATCGAGTAATCTTGGGTTTGTATAGCCTTCATATATAGATGTGATCAAAAATGTAAAATTAAGGGTTTTTAAAAGAATTTATATTGAATTTTTATATTTCCTAAAAAATGATTAAAATTCACTTATATTTCATCTGTTTTTTAGGCATAGCTATACTATATCTTTTTAGAACAGTTTTATCTAAATGCTTTTAAACTCCGTTTCGGTTAAAAACAAAAAGACAAGATTCGTTCTAATAATGAAGGCATTGATTTGTATATTTGTATGTATAAAATGTATTAATTAATGTTACAAGAAACCCTTTTTGAAAACACAGAAACTGCTTTTAAATTAAAAAGTGATTCTGAGCTTGAACGCGCTTATTTTTTGTTCAAAATGATCTCTAATCAACCGTTAGTGCGCATTGGTGCAGCTGCTACAAATTTTGCATTAAAGGCCAATTTACCCGTTGAAGGTTTGATAAGAGCTACGGTGTTTGATCATTTTTGTGGAGGCGTTAATGAAGATGATTGTTTACCTGTAATTGATAAAATGTTTACTGCAAGAGTATGTTCTGTATTAGATTATTCTGTAGAAGGAAAAATAGTAGAAGATCAATTTGATTCAGCAACAAAAAAAATCATTAAGCTAGTCCGTTTTTGTGATGAAAAAGAGGCGATGCCAATAGTAGTTTTTAAGCCAACAGGTTTGGGGCGTTTTTATTTATTTCAGAAAAAAGGAGAAGGAAAACCCTTTACAGAAGCAGAACAACAAGAATGGGATAGAATAGTAGTGCGTTACGATTCAATTTGTAAGTTGGCAAAAGAAAAAGATGTAGAAGTTTTGATTGATGGCGAAGAGACTTGGATGCAAGATGCAGCAGATGAGCTTGCTGAGGAGATGATGACGCTTTATAATACAGATAAACCTATAGTTTATAACACATTACAGACCTATAGACATGATAGACTTGCTTTTTTAAAAGCGTCTCATGAGCGTGCTAAAAAAGGTGGTTATACACTTGGTTTTAAGATTGTAAGAGGCGCTTACATGGAAAAAGAGCGGGAACGTGCAAATGAAAAAGCGTACGACTCGCCAATTTGTAAAGACAAAACCGCTACAGATATTAATTTTAATGATTGTTTAAAATATATTTTAGAGCATTTAAATGACATTTCAATTTTTGTAGGTACACACAATGAAGAAAGTTCATATTTAGCTATGCGCTTAATGGACGATCTTAATATAGAAAAATATGATAATCGTGTTTGGTTTGGTCAATTATACGGAATGAGCGATCATATTAGTTTTAACCTCGCAGAACAAGGTTATAACGTTGCAAAATATTTACCCTTCGGGCCAGTTAAAGACGTTATGCCTTATTTAATTAGGCGTGCAGAAGAAAATACTTCGGTAGCAGGACAAACAGGTCGTGAGTTATCTTTACTTAAGAAGGAAAGAAAAAGACGAAAGCAGAAATAAAGTTTAGTATTTTGTTTGCTCTCCTCTTTAGTTAAAGAGGAGAATGAATTTTTATTCCAATTAAAAGAAAGAGGAGTTTTATGTTAGTGGATATTCTTAAATTAAAACAGTTTTGCGTTTTAGGTCAAACTCTCCAACTTTATTAAAACAAGATCACCTCTCTTTAACTAAAGAGAGAAGCTAAACTTCTAGTTTAAAATCTTTATAGATTTAAGCGTCGCAATACTGTCACAATTTTCTACAAAAAGCACATATTCTTTATCGTTTTCATCACCTTCAATGTGGTAAATGCCACAAGGTTCTTTTCTAGGTTCGCTTTTAGAAAACACAACGTCGCCTTCTTTTAAGATATAACTAATTGTTGCTGTATCAATAATTTTAGATGCAATTAAACCTTCGCTTTCTGGAGAGTAAAGAAGTGTTTTTGTTCTAATGTTTTTTAAAACACGTGCTTCTGGACCATAATTATATTCGCAAGAGACGTCTCTACCATTTAAGAATAGAGCTAAAAGCACTAATCCTATTGAAAACCCACCTAAATAATAACCAACTCTATGTAAAATTTTCATGTGTTAATGTTCATTTCTCTTTTTGGTCTCATATAACATCCAAATACTTAATTTTTGTGTAATAAAAACTTAACTATGGATATTTTAACCTAAATTATTGAAATGCAAATTTAGAAAATTAAAAGATTAATATCGCTATGTTTAAGGTCAAACCATTCTCCAACCGATCGATTTGTTAAAATACCATGATAAAAGTAAAGTCCATTTTTTAGACCTTTATCAAATCTAATAGCATGCTCCAAACCACCATTTTCTGCTATATCAAGCAGGTAAGGTGTAAAAATGTTACTAATAGAAGCAGATGCAGTCCTAGAATAACGAGCAGGAATATTTGGCACACAGTAATGGATCACTCCGTGTTTTTTAAATATAGGTTTGTCATGATTGGTTATTTCGCTAGTTTCAAAACAGCCACCCATGTCTATACTAACATCAATAATAACAGCGCCTTTTTTCATGTTTTCAACCATGGTTTCGCTAACAACTATTGGAGATCTGTCTTTTCCTCTTATAGCACCAATAACAACATCACAGCGTTTTAAAGCTTTACTTAAGTATTTTGGCTGTATGGTTGACGTGTATAAAGTGGTTCCTAAATTAGATTGTAAACACCTTAATTTGGTAATAGAATTATCAAAAACTTTTACGTTTGCACCTAAACCTATAGCGCTTCTTGCAGCAAACTCACCAACTGTTCCTGCGCCAAGTATAACGACTTCTACAGGTGGTACACCACTTATATTACCAAACATTAATCCGTTACCATTGCTAGAATTACTTAGTAATTCTGAAGCAATTAAAACCGAAGCTGTTCCTGCTATTTCGCTTAAAGCACGCACTGCTGGATAAGCACCATCTTCATCACGAATAAACTCAAAAGCTAAAGCAGTAATGCGCTTAGTAGCTAATGTTTCAAAATATTTTTTGGTTTGTGTTTTTAATTGTAATGCAGATATTAAAGTAGTCTGTGGATTTATTAGTTTTAATTCTTCTAGAGTAGGAGGTTCTACTTTTAAAATCATTGGACATGCATATACTTTTGCAGTATCTTTTGTTACTTCTGCTCCAGCTTCGCTATAATCACGATCACTAAAGTTTGCACCTTTACCAGCGTTAGACTCGATTAAAACACGATGTCCATTGTTTACAATTGCCGAAACCGCATCTGGAGTTAGACACACACGCTTTTCTTGAAAAGCGGTCTCCTTTGGTATGCCTATAAAAAGTTGGCTTTTTTGTTTAAAAATCTCTAGTGTTTCTTCTTGAGGTAGTAATTGTGCTTTAGAAAATGGAGTAAGGGGTTTGGACATAATTAATGCTGGTTTTAAAACAGAAACAAATTACAAAATTAAATGCAATAGTAAGCTATTAAAAATACTGCTTAATTTTACCCCAGATGGTTTTTGGTCTAAAGGTTAGCTGGTCTTCCAGATCCTGCATTGTTTTATTGGCTGTATTTATGTGATTAAAAATTCTAGCTCTGACTAAGTAAATGGACGGAACAATAATAATCATTAAAGGTAGAAGGTATAAAATTAAGTTTCGATCTGTAAAATATAAATCACTGTTTAGAGTTTCTATTATTTGAAAAACATACATTGCGATAGGAATTAATAAAGCATGATACCACCAATGTCTATTGGTAAAAAACCAAATTAATATCAAGATAAAAGGAATTACTTGTCCAGATAGTGTCCAAACCATTATTAAGGCACTTTCATAGTATTTACTATCATAAGTAAATAAAAAAGTGCTCCAGATTTTCCTATCTGGAACACTTTTATATAAAGAAAAGAAGAAAGGTGTTAGTGCTATAAAAGTAGCAACTATACTTCCTAAAATTATTTCTTTACTCTTAGATATGTCTTGGTGCTTTGACCTTTCTTTTATCCACTTCGGTTGTTTGTTGTCCATTTAAATCAATCAGATTTGTTGCTTGTGCAGTGAATAATACACCGCCGAAAATTGCAATAGCAATTACATACTTTTTTGTTTTCATATTATAGGGATTTATTAATTAATTACTCCAAATATATATGATAACTACGTACGTAATTAGTAAAAATGTTAAATTTATGTTAAAAAACATGTTTTTTTAAAAATCTATTGTGGTTAAAACCGCAATTTTTCAAAAATACACTTTTTATTGATAAAATAACACAAATTAAACTAGGTGTTTTCAATAATAAGGCTTCTGTAATGGTTTTCGGACAGGCTTATTGTTATTTTAGTATAAGCATCTTGTATTAATGGTTTTAATAAATTTGGCCATTCTACAAGCACATAATGGTTAGAGTAGATGTATGTTTCGATACCAAAATTGTATAGCTCATCTTCGTCTTCAATTCTATATAAATCAAAATGATAAATAGAGTTGTATGATGTAACATACTTATTTACAATAGAAAAAGTAGGGCTACTAACAATGTCTTCGCTTCCTAAAAGTTTGACAATAGTTTTAATAAGTGTTGTTTTACCAACTCCCATTTCGCCTTCAAACAAAAAAATTTTAGATTTTGAAAAATCTAGAATTTTTTTAGCTACAGCTTCAACTTCGTCTAAGTTATATTGTACTACCATGTCGCAAAAATAAATTAACTTTTGCTATTATTCTTAATGTTTTACTAACAAACGCCTATTTCTTTTAGTTTTTTAGAAAACTAAAATTTATTCTCCTCTTTAACTAAAGAGGAGAGAAAATAATTTATATACATAACATAAGAGTAAACACATAAGGTTTTCTCTACTTTAAAGAAGTTAACAGATAGTTAGCGTAACAGTAATTACGCCTTAGGTTCGCTCTTTCGGAGGGTTTAAGGCAAGGTTTTACTTAGGACTGAGTACAGCAAATGGTATTATCATTTCTTCTAAAGACACACCACCATGTTGATAGGTATTTCTATAATAACTTACGTAGTGATTGTAATTATTTGGATAAGCAAAAAACAGATCATTTTTAGCAAAAATAAAAGAGCTGTTCATATTAATAGAAGGTAAGTGTATTGTTTTTGGGTCTTTTGCTGCCAATACATCTTTATCCTCATAACTTAAACTACGTCCAGTTTTGTAACGTAGGTTTAGACTTGTATCTCTATCTCCAATAACTTTTGAAGGGTGTTTTACATTAATAGTACCATGATCTGTGGTTATAATTAATTTAAAACCCATTTGTTGTGCTTGTTGTATCATATCTAGTAACGGAGAGTTTTTAAACCAACTTTGTGTTAAAGATCGATAGGCTTTATCATTAGATGCTAATTCTTTAACAACATCCATTTCGGTTTTAGAATGTGATAACATGTCTACAAAATTATAAACTACAACAGTTAAGTCGTTATCTTTTAATCCTTTAAAATTAGTAGCTAATTTTTTTCCAGATGTTAAGTTGGTAATTTTATAATACTCATGTTTTAAATGGCTTAAGCCTAAACGCTTCATTTGTGCATTTAAAAAATCATGTTCATGCATGTTTTTTCCACCTTCTTCAGTATCATTTTTCCAAAATTCTGGATGCATTTTTTCCATATCACTAGGCATTAAACCTGAGAAAATTGCATTTCTAGAATATTGAGTTGCAGTAGGTAAAATGCTAAAAAAGGCTTCTTCTTTTTGTTTTTTGTAATGGTTATTAACAAAAGGCTCAAAGCTTTTCCATTGGTCATAGCGTAAATTATCAACCACAACTAAAAGCGTTGGTTGCTCTTTGCTAAGTTCTGGTGCTATTTTATCTTTAAATAGATTGTAAGATAGTGTTGGTGCATCTGTATTAGGCTTAAACCAAGACGGATAATTTTTGTCTATAAACTTACCAAACTGAACATTAGCTTCGCTTTTTTGAGATTCTAAAATCTCAAACATACTTGCATCTTCAATATCTTCTAACTGCATTTCCCAATAAATAAGCTTTTTGTAAAGGTCAATCCATTCTTCATAACTATTAACCATGGATAAATCCATTGCAATTTTTCTAAACTCTTGTTGGTAATTAGACGTTGTTTTTTCTGAAATTAATCTAGAGTGGTCTAAATTCTTTTTAAGACTCAATAAAATCTGATTCGGATTTACAGGTTTTATTAAATAATCGGCAATTTTATTACCAATTGCCTCTTCCATAATATATTCTTCTTCACTTTTAGTAATCATCACTACTGGAAGTGTATCTTGCTTTTCTTTTATTTCATGTAAGGTTTCAAGACCTGATAAACCAGGCATGTTTTCGTCTAAAAATACAATATCAAATTTCTTTTCGTCTAAAATTTCTAATGCTTCTGTACCGCTATTACAAGTGGTCACTACATAGTTTTTTTTCTCTAAAAACAAAATGTGTGGCTTTAGTAAATCTATTTCGTCATCAACCCAAAGAATATTTATATTGTTCATGTATATTTGTGTGTATTAATTAAATAAAGGCTTTAGCTTGAAAACAAGTAACAAACTTAAAATCTTAAACGACCCAATTTACGGATTTATTACAATACCTAATTCCACTATTTTTGATTTAATAGAGCATAAATATTTCCAAAGGTTGCGACGTATTTCTCAAATGGGCTTGTCTTATTTGGTTTATCCAGGTGCACATCATACGCGTTTTCATCATGCAATTGGATGTATGCATTTAATGCAAAAAGCTATTCAAGTGCTTCGTTTTAAAGGTGTTGAAATTTCTAAACCAGAAGAGGAAGCACTTTATATTGCTATATTATTACATGATATTGGTCATGGCCCTTTTAGTCATGCTATGGAGCATAGTATTGTAAATGGTGTTTCTCATGAAGAAATTTCGTTACAATTTATGCAATATTTAAATTCAGAATTTAACGACGATTTAACACTTGCCATTCAGATTTTTAAAGGTGATTATCATAGAAAATTTATGCTACAGCTTATTTCTAGTCAAATTGATATGGATCGTGCAGATTATTTAAAACGGGATAGTTTTTACACAGGTGTTTCTGAAGGTAATATTAATAGCGACCGTCTTATAACAATGCTTAATGTTAAAAATGACGAATTAGTTATTGAGGATAAAGGCATATATAGTGTTGAGAAATTCTTGGTCGCAAGACGTTTAATGTATTGGCAAGTCTATTTACATAAAACCAGTTTAGTTGCAGAGCAATTATTAATTCGTGTTCTAAAACGTGCTAAAGAATTGACTAAAAAAGGGGTTGAATTAGAAGCTAGTAAACCCTTATCTTTCTTTTTAAATAATAAAATTACTGTAAATAAATTTGATGCTAATTGTCTTGAAACCTTTTCTAAATTAGATGATTACGATATTGTTTCGGCAATGAAAAACTGGCAATATCATAATGATTTTGTATTAAGTAATTTATGCGAAATGATAATTAATAGAAATTTATTAAAGATTAAAATTAAAAAAAAGCCAATTGATGTAAAACACTTTAATAGTAATATTGAAGCATTGCAAGCTAAATATAACATTACAGAAGCAGAAGCTAGTTATTTTGTATTTACAGGATCGATTAGTAATCAAGCGTATTCTAGAAAAAAACAGAATATAAATATTTTACAAAAAAACGGGAAAGTAAAGGATATTGTTAAGGCATCAGACCAACTAAACTTAAAAGCGCTATCAAAACCTGTGACTAAATATTATATATGCTATCCAAAGGACAAACTTTAGCACATTTTTTCTATTTTTGTTAACAATGAAATTTACAGCAGAACAAATAGCAGGTATTTTAGAAGGTGACGTGGTTGGAAATCCAAAAGCAGAAGTTTCTAAACTATCAAAAATAGAAGAAGGCGTAGAAGGAGCATTAACTTTTTTAGCTAATCCTAAATACACACCTTATATATACAGCACAAAAGCAACTATCGTTATTGTGAATAAAGATTTTGAAGCAGAACAAGAAGTTTTAGCGACTTTAATTAAAGTTGATGATGCTTACAAGTCTTTTTCAAAATTATTAGAATATTACAATCAAGTAAAAAACAATAAAGTAGGCATTGAACAACCTAGTTTTGTTTCAGAAACTTCAACTTATGGTGAAAACGTCTACTTAGGTGCATTTTCTTATTTAGGCGAAAACGTAAAACTAGGAGATAATGTTAAAATCTATCCGCAAGTATATATAGGAGACAATGTTACTATAGGTGATAATACTATCATTTTTGCAGGTGCTAAATTATATTCTGAAACTCAAGTAGGAAAACATTGTATTATAAATAGTGGCGCAATATTAGGAGCAGACGGTTTTGGGTTTGCACCAGACGAGAATGGTGCATTTCAAAAAGTACCACAAATAGGTAATGTTATTATTGAAGATTATGTAGATATTGGCTCTGCAACAACTATAGATAGAGCTACTTTAGGAGCTACTATTATAAAAAAAGGAGTGAAGCTAGACAACCAAATTCAAATTGCACATAATGTAGAAATTGGCAAAAATACAGTTATTGCTGCACAAACAGGAATTGCTGGATCTACAAAAATGGGTGAAAATTGTTTAATTGGTGGTCAAGTTGGTATTGCAGGACATCTAACTATTGGTAATAATGTTAAAGTGCAAGCACAAACAGGAATTGGTCATCGCGTTAAAGATGGCGAAAAGCTCTATGGGTCACCAGCAATAGATTATGGTAATTATGTAAAATCGTATGTGCATTTTAAAAACTTACCAGGAATAGTTAAAACTATAAACGAATTAGAAAAAAAAGTAAATGGCAATAGTTAATACAGACCAAAAACAAAAAACTATAGAGAAAGAGGTGTTTTTAACTGGTGTAGGTTTGCACACAGGAAAAGAAGCAACTCTAACGTTTAAACCTGCTCCAGCAAACTCTGGATTTGCTTTTAAGCGTGTAGATTTAGAAGGAAGCCCCATTATAGAAGCAGATGCTAACTATGTAACAAATACACAACGTGGTACTTGTTTAGAAAAAAACGGAGTGACTATACAAACTTGCGAGCATGTTTTAGCAGCATTTGTTGGTTTAGACATAGATAATGCTATAATAGAACTAAATGCTTCAGAGCCTCCAATAATGGATGGTTCTTCAAAATTCTTTGTAGAAGCTATTGAAAAAGCAGGAATAGTAGAGCTAGATGCTTTTCGAGAAGAGTATGTTGTAAAAGATGTAATCTCTTATATAGACGAAGATAGTGGAAGCGAGATATTAGTTATGCCTGCCAAAGAATATCAAATCACTACAATGGTAGATTTTGGTACTAAGGTCTTAGGTACTCAAAATGCAACACTTAATCGTTTATCAAATTTCAAAAAGGATATATCCGATTCTAGAACGTTTAGTTTTTTACATGAATTAGAATCGCTTTTAGAAAACGGTTTAATAAAAGGAGGTGACTTAAATAATGCTATTGTTTATGTAGATAAAGAATTATCTCCTTCTACAATGGAAAAACTTAAATTAGCATTCAATAAAGACTCAATAGCAATTAAGCCAAATGGTATTTTAGACAACCTGACTTTACATTATCCAAATGAAGCAGCACGACATAAATTATTAGATGTTATAGGAGACTTAACTCTAATAGGAACACGTATTAGAGGAAAAGTTATTGCTAACAAACCTGGACATTTTATAAACACTCAGTTTGCCAAGAAAATGGCTAGAATAATTAAAAACGAAAGACGAAATAATTTTCCTGAGGTAGATTTAAATCAAACACCATTAATGGATGTCAATCAAATAATGGATATGTTACCTCATAGGCAACCATTTTTATTATTAGATAAAGTTTTTGAACTTACAGACACTAAGGTTGTAGGTATGAAGAATGTAACCATGAACGAAGAGTTCTTTAAAGGTCATTTCCCAGGTTCGCCAGTAATGCCAGGTGTGCTAATTGTAGAAGCAATGGCACAAACAGGAGGCATTTTAGTATTAAGTACAGTTCCAGATCCTGAAAATTACTTAACATTTTTTATGAAAATGGATAAAGTTAAGTTTAAACAAAAAGTAGTACCAGGTGACACTTTAATTTTTAGCTGCGAATTAATAACACCAATAAGAAGAGGTATTTGCCACATGCAAGGTTATGCTTATGCAAACGGAAAACTATGTGCAGAAGCCGAATTAATGGCACAAATATCTAAAATAAAATAATAATTTTATGAACCAACCATTAGCATACGTTCATCCAGGTGCAAAAATTGCAAAAAATGTAGTTATTGAGCCTTTTACAACTATATATAATAACGTTACCATTGGTGAAGGCTCGTGGATTGGAAGTAATGTAACCATTATGGAAGGAGCAAGAATCGGTAAAAATTGTAATATTTTTCCAGGTTCTGTTATTTCTGCAGTACCACAAGATTTAAAATATGATGATGAAGATACACTTACTATCATAGGAGATAATGTCACTATAAGAGAATGTGTTACCATAAATAGAGGTACAACAGATAGAATGAAAACTGTAATTGGAGACAATTGTTTAATTATGGCATATTGCCATGTTGCACACGATTGTATTGTTGGAAATAATTGTATTTTTTCTAATAACAGTACACTTGCAGGACATGTTACTATTGGCGATTATGTTATTCTAGCAGGTATGACAGCTGTACATCAATTTTGTTCGGTTGGTAATCATGCATTTGTTACAGGAGGGTCTTTAGTACGTAAAGATGTACCACCTTTTGTAAAAGCAGGTCGAGAACCATTATCTTATGTCGGAATTAACTCGGTTGGTTTAAGACGTAGAGGGTATACAACAGAAAAAATAAGAGAAATTCAAGATATTTTTAGAATACTCTATCAAAAAAATTATAACAACAGTCAAGCTTCAAACATTATTGAAGCAGAAATGGAAGCAACCACAGAACGTGACGAGATACTTCAGTTTATTAAGAATTCTCATCGTGGTATTATGAAAGGTTACTTTAAATCAAATTAAAAAAATATATAACAGTTTATGGCTACTACAAGTGATATTAGAAACGGATTATGCATAAAATATAATAACGATATTTACAAAATTATAGAGTTTTTACATGTAAAACCTGGTAAAGGACCAGCTTTTGTTAGAACAAAAATGAAAAGTGTAACTAACGGAAAAGTATTAGACAATACATTTTCTGCAGGACATAAATTAGAGGATGTGCGTGTGGAGACACATAAATTTCAATTTTTATATAACGATGGTGATTTCTATCATTTTATGAATAATGAAGATTACTCACAAATCCAACTAATAGAAGCCGCTTTAGATAAGCCAGAATTAATGAAGGAAGGCCAAGTTGTTACAGTAACAATTAATGCAGAAGACGATGCGCCTTTATCTGTAGAATTACCTGCAAGTGTAGTGTTAGAGGTTACAGGGACTGAGCCAGGAGTTAAAGGAAACACAGCAACAAATGCAACTAAGCCTGCTACTGTAGAAACTGGAGCAATTGTAAATGTACCTTTATTTATTAATGAAGGTGATAAAATTAAAGTCGAAACTGAAAAAGGAACTTATAAAGAACGTGTTAAAGAATAATACTTTTTTTATGAATAAATTCTTTACTCTAGCATTAATGCTAAGTGTTATTTTATCTTGTGGTGATTTGACTAACACTTCAAAAGAAAACTTAACAGAAGCAGATTTAGATGAAATAAAAGTTGACGACTTATTTAGACTTTCGCTACCAAAGTATATGAAAGTAATGCATAATCTTAATGAAGAAGCTTCATTACAATATGCAAACATATATAAAGAAGTTTATACAGTTGTTATTTATGAAAGTAAAGAAGAATTTGTTAGTGTCTTTAAAGAACTTGAAGAGTATGATGATGAATTATCAATTTTAGAAAACTACAAAATCACACAGCAGAATTTCTTTAAAGAGATTGCTGTAATTGATAAAATTGAACCTTATAAACTAAAAAAGATTAATGGTTTAAAGGCAAAACAAATTAAGATTTTAGCTAATGTAGACGGTATCGATATTGCTTATGTTATAACCTATATTGAAGGTAGAGAACATATTTTTCAAATTATGACTTGGACACTTCCAAGTAGCATAAATAAATATGAAGACACATTCTTAAAGATTAATAATTCTTTTAAGTTATTAAAAAAATAGTCTAAAAACATATGAAATTCCCTAAACCTTATACTTTAAAAGAAATAGCTAAACTTATTAATTGTAATTTTGTTGGAGCAGAAGATTTTAAAGTTCTGGGCATGAACGAGATTCATGTTGTAGAACCAGGGGATATAGTTTTTGTGGATCATCCTAAGTACTACGACAAGGCATTACAAAGTGCCGCAACAATTGTGTTAATAAACAAAGAGGTAGGGTGTCCTGAAGGCAAAGCACTTTTAATAAGTGATGATCCTTTTAAAGATTTTAATATACTTACCAATCATTTTAAGCCTTTTAAATCTGCAAACGCTGCAATATCACCTTCTGCAAAAATTGGAAAAAACACTATTATTCAACCTAACTGTTTTATAGGTAATAACGTAACTATTGGTGACGGTTGTATTGTTCATTCTAATGTAAGTATATATGATGATGCAATAATTGGTAATAATGTTACTATTCATGCTGGTTCAATTATAGGAGCTAGTGCTTTTTACTATAAAAATCGACCAGAAGGTTTTGATCAATTAAAATCTGGAGGTCGAGTTGTTATAAAAGACAACGTAGATGTTGGTGCTTTATGCACTATAGATAAAGGTGTTACTGGAGATACTACTATTGGAGAAGGTTCTAAATTAGACAATCAAATCCAAGTTGGTCACGATACTGTTATTGGTAAAAAATGCTTGATTGCATCACAAACAGGTATTGCAGGTTGTTGTATTATTGAAGACGAAGTAACTATTTGGGGGCAAGTAGGTGTTAAAAGCGGAATTACAATAGCCAAAGGCACTGTTATATATGCACAATCAGGACTAGGTCATTCTACAGAACCTAATACAATATATTTTGGCTCTCCTGCTGTTAAAGCTAGAGATAAATTTAAGGAAATGGCTTATATAAGACAGATTCCAGAACTATTAAAAAACAAATAAATGTCAGCTAAAGCAGTAGTTAAAGCCTTTTACGATTTAAATTTAGCAACAGATCAAGAGGCTATAAAGCATTTTCATAAAGAGTGTAAAATACACTGGAATAGTAGTAGAGGCTATTCTGAGATGGATTATAATTATGTAGTAGAAATGCTAGAAGGTCTCAGAAAATCTTTTCTTTCATTTAATTACAGATTAAGTCATCTTCTAGAGGATGGTAATACAGTTACAGCTAGATATACCATATATGTTACTCCAATTGAGCGTCCAAAAAAGGAAGATGCTTTAGCACATTTTATTTCTATTTGGGAAGTAAAAGACGGTTTATTATACAGAGGACATGAAATAAGTCAGTTGATAGATGAGAATCCATCTAACATGTCTTCATTTTCTGAAATAAAAGTTTAAAATTCGTTTTTAAATAGCAATCAAAAACTTACTTTTGCATTGCGAAAATTCATTATAAAAATCCTAATTAATACAAAACATGAGCGTTTTAGTAAATAAAAATTCAAAAATAATTGTACAAGGTTTTACTGGTAGCGAAGGAACTTTCCACGCTGGTCAAATGATAGAGTATGGTACTAACGTTGTTGGTGGTGTAACTCCAGGTAAAGGTGGTCAAACACATTTAGATAAACCAGTTTATAATACTGTAGAAGAAGCTGTAACTAAACTAGGAGCAGACACAACTATAATATTTGTGCCACCAGCATTTGCTGCAGATGCAATTATGGAAGCTGCAGATGCAGGAATAAAAGTTATTATTTGTATTACAGAAGGAATTCCGGTTGCAGATATGATTAAAGCGTCAGATTATATTAAAACAAAAGACTGTCGTTTAGTTGGTCCTAATTGTCCAGGCGTAATTACTCCAGGTGAAGCTAAAGTTGGTATTATGCCAGGTTTTGTTTTTAAATCAGGTAAAGTAGGTATTGTTTCTAAATCAGGAACGCTAACTTATGAAGCTGCAGACCAAGTTGTAAAACAAGGTTTAGGTATTACTACAGCAATTGGTATTGGTGGTGATCCAATTATTGGAACGACAACTAAAGAAGCTGTTGAATTATTAATCAACGATCCAGAAACAGAATGTGTGGTAATGATTGGTGAAATTGGAGGTCAGTTAGAAGCAGATGCTGCTAATTGGTACAAAGCATCAGGAAGTAAAAAACCTATTGTTGGTTTTATAGCAGGAGAAACCGCGCCAGCTGGACGTACAATGGGTCACGCAGGAGCAATTGTTGGTGGTTCTGATGATACAGCTCAAGCTAAAAAAGAAATTATGAGAGCATGCGGAATACACGTTGTAAATTCTCCAGCAGAAATTGGAAAAAAAGTAGCCGAAGTTATGGGCTAAAAATTTTAGCACATTTGTGTTAAAATAAACTAAATATATTATTGTTTAAAGTTCGTTGACTTAATTTAGCCAACGAACTTTTTTTATATGTCTATTTTATATAGACTTAACATTCAATCAACCAAAAAATGAAACATTTAAAACTAGTCATAGCTATAGTAGTTATTTCTTTTGTTACAAGTTGTAAAAAAACAAACTCTGGTGACTTAGCAGTAAAAACAGAATCGCAAAAAGATGCTAATGGGTTTAGCTTCGAAAGCATTACAAACGACCCTACAGGTTTACGCTTATATACTTTAAATAATGGTCTAAAAGTATATTTAAGTAAAAACACCGAAGAGCCAAAAATCCAAACTTACATTGCAGTAAGGGCAGGTTCTAATTACGATCCAAAAGAATCTACTGGATTAGCTCATTATTTAGAGCATATGGTTTTTAAAGGTACTGATGAAATTGGAACTATAAATTGGGAAAAAGAACAAGAATATCTTAATAAGATTTCTCAGTTATACGAAGACCATAGAGCAGAAAAAGATCCAATAAAAAAAATAGCTATTTATAAAGAAATTGATAAAGTATCATTAGAAGCTTCAAATTATTCTGTTGCAAACGAGTATGATAAAATGTCAAGTTCTTTAGGTGCTACTGGAACAAATGCTTACACTTGGTTTGAGCAAACGGTTTACACCAATAAAATTCCTGCAAACGAGTTAGATAAATTCTTAGCATTAGAGAGCGAACGTTTTAGTCAAGTAGTATTGCGCCTATTTCATACAGAATTAGAAGCTGTTTTTGAAGAATTTAATAGAGGTCAAGATAATGATGGTCGTAAACGTTATGCAGCAATGCTAAAAGGTTTATTTCCTAATCATCCATATGGGCAACAATCTACTATTGGTACAGCAGAGCATTTAAAAAACCCATCAATGATTGATATTAATAACTATTTTGACAAATACTATGTACCAAATAATATGGCAGTAGTATTAGTTGGTGATTTAGATTTTGAAGCAACAATCAAAAAAGTAAATAGCACTTTTGGTAAGTTTGAAAGTAAAGAAGTACAACATCCCGTGCTTCCAAAAGAAGAACCATTAAATAATGTAGTGTCTAAAGAAGTGTTTGGGCCAACTGCCGAGAGTATTTCTATAGCATTCCGTTCTGGAGGTGTTAATACTGAAGAAGAAAAACTAGTAACACTTGCAGATATGATTTTAGCTAATGGTAATGCAGGTTTAATAGATTTAAACCTTAACCAAAAGCAAGTCGTACAAAGAGCAGGAAGTTCTGCTACGTTTTTAAATGACTATGGTTATCATACTTTTTCTGGATCTCCAAAAGAAGGTCAATCTTTAGAAGAGGTTAAAAGTTTAATATTAGAACAAGTAGAAAAACTTAAAAAAGGGGAGTTTGACGAGTGGATGTTAGATGCAGTTATTAATGATCTTAAAAAGTCGCAATTACAGCAATATGAAAACAGTACAGCTTTAGCAGATGCTTATGTAAATGCTTTTATTCATACAGAAAAATGGGAAGATAAGGTTAAGTTTTTAGATGATTTAAAGAAAGTTACTAAGCAACAATTAGTAGATTTTGCAAACACGTTTTACAAAGACAATTATGTTGTAACCTTTAAACGCAAAGGAGCAGATGCAAATATCGTTAAAGTACAAAATCCAGGAATTACACCTGTAAATTTAAATAGAGGTCAAAGCTCAGGATTTATTGATGACTTTAATAAATTAAAATCTGAAGACTTAAAACCTGTATATGTAGATTATGCATCAGCAATTAAAGAAACAAAAACAGATAGCGGTATTAAAGTGTCTTACATAGATAATGAAACTAATGATTTATTTGATATGAATATCATTTTTGATATGGGACGCGATAATGATAAAAAATTAGGATTAGCAGTTGGTTACTTAGAGTATTTAGGTACAGAAAAGTATACTAATGAAGGACTTAAAAAAGAATTCTACAAGTTAGGTATTGATTATTATGTTAATACAGGTGCAGACCAAACATTTATTGGTCTTAGTGGTTTAAAAGAAAACTTACCGAAAGGGTTGGAGTTATTGGAAGAGTTATTAGATAATGCAGTCCCTAATCAAGAGGCTTACAGTAAATACGTTCAGTCTATTGCAAAAGGAAGACAAAACAATAAAACCAATAAAGGAAGTATTTTAAGACGTGGTTTAATGAACTATTCTAAATATGGCGAAAACTCTAGTCTTCGTAATATAATACCGGTAAGCGAGTTAAATAAAATCAATCCTCAAGAATTGGTCGAATTAACTAAAAACTTAAAAAACTACAAACAACGCATGTTTTACTATGGTAAAGATGTAAACAAAGCAGTTACAGCACTTAATACGTCACATAAAGTAATAACAGACTTAAAAGAATATCCAAAAGCTTTAGCTTATAATGAGCTAGAAACAGGAGGAAACGTGTACTTTGTAGATTTTGATATGGTCCAATCAGAAATGATGTTTTTAGCAAAAGGAGATCCTTTTAAAGTCGAAAACATGGCAGCTTCAACCTTGTTCAACACTTATTTTGGTGGAGGATTATCATCAATTGTATTTCAAGAAATTAGAGAATCTAAATCATTAGCGTATTCTGCTTGGTCAAATTACAGTACAGCTAGAGAAAAAGACGATTCTAATTACGTAATGGCTTACATCGGTACGCAAGCAAACAAAATGCCACAAGCAGTAGATGCTATGATGGGTTTAATGAATGATATGCCAGAGTCTGAAGCACAGTTTCAAGCAGCTAAAGAGTCTACATTAAAAAAATTAGCAGCGCAACGTATTAATAAATCTGGTATCTTCTGGAGTTATGAAAGACTTCAAAAACTAGGCATTAATGAAGATAATCGAGAAGCAATGTATAATGCTATTACAGATATGACAATGGAAGATCTACGAGGGTTTTTTAATAACAACATTAAAGGAGAAGATTATAATGTGATGGTTATAGGAAACAAAAAAGATTTAGATATGAAAGCACTTGAAAAGTTAGGAAAAGTTCAAGAAATGGATATTGATAATTTATTTAACTACGAAAAACAAGAACAAGTTAAAATGTAATTTTATATTTTGTTATACTGAGCTTGTCTCAACAAAGCCTCATAATTTGTTATTAAATTATGAGGTTTTTTTTATTTTGTACACGCAGTTATTGTTATATTTGAAATAGAAAACTAACGATACATTTTTAGATTTATAAAATGTAATAAATTAATTTCAATGAAACTTTTAGAAGGTAAAACAGCAATAATTACAGGTGCTTCAAGAGGTATTGGTAAAGGTATTGCTCAAGTATTTGCGCAACAAGGTGCAAATGTAGCGTTTACATACAGTTCGTCTGTAGAGGCAGCAAA
>JALZUT010000074.1 GCA_023300575.1 Olleya sp. | reverse complement strand
GTTGCTAGAATAAAAGCAAAAATTAAAGTTTTTATAAAGGCATAGGCTATATGAAACGGTATAAAATCCAGCTGTATACCTTCAATAAAATCTTCCTGAGTTGAATAGCCACCATAAATGGAGGCAGCTAAACCACCCATTATACCTAAAAACATTGAGATAGAAATTACAAAAGGATAAAGTGTAAGTGCTATAAATTTTGGAAACACTAAGTAGTTAAGTGAATTAATACCCATAACTTCTAACGCATCAATTTGCTCTGTAACACGCATAGTTCCTACACTAGATGTAATAAAAGAGCCAACTTTACCAGCCATAATTATAGACATAAACGTGGGTGCAAATTCTAGGATAATAGATTGTCGTGTAGCAAATCCAACCAAGTTTTTTGGTATTAAAGGATTGTCAATATTTAAAGCAGTTTGGATGGTGATAACACCACCAACAAAAAAGGATATAAAGGCTACAATACCTAAAGAACCGATAATTAAATCGTCAACATCTTTAAGTATAAGTTGTTTCATAACAGACCACTTAGTTTGTTTTCGAAACATTTCGATAACCATTAAAAAGTAAGTCCCAATATTGTGTAGGTAATTCATTCGTTTTTTCTTACTGCTAAAATATAAAATTCTAATATGTATTTGAGCTTAATTTCAAATTAGATACTATAAAATCTGTATTTTTGAATTTCATTTATAAAGATTTTACAATGCGAGCGCTTTTATCTCTATTTACTATTTGTTTTTTACTAGGTTGTCAATCTCAAAAAGGTAGCATTTCAGCAAAAAAAGTAGAAATCAATACACAATCTAAACTAGTGGTTGGAATTGTAGTCGATCAAATGCGTTACGATTATTTAACACGTTTTTATAATAAGTATGGAGAAGGCGGATTTAAGCGCTTGGTAAACGAAGGGTTTAATTGTAAGAATAATCACTTTAACTATGTGCCAACTTACACTGGACCAGGTCATGCTTCTGTATTTACAGGTACAACGCCTAAAATGCATGGTATTATTAGTAACTATTGGTACGATAAAGTGTCTGATGCAAAAGTATATTGCGCAGCAGATACTACTGTACAATCCGTTGGAACATTGCACAAAGCAGGAAAAATGTCTCCACACAGACTAAAGACCACTTCTTTTGCAGATGAAAATAGGTTGTTTACACAAATGAAAGGAAAAACAATAGGAATCTCTGTTAAAGATAGAGGTGCTATTTTACCTGCTGGTCATACAGCAAATGCCGCATATTGGTTTCATGGTGCAGATGAAGGACGTTTTATAAGTAGTACTTATTATCTTGAAACATTACCAAATTGGGTACAAACTTTTAATAATTCTGATTCTGCTGAAAGCTATTTAAAAGTATGGAATACACTTTATGATATTAGTACTTATACAGAAAGTGGAAGCGATTTAAACACGTTTGAACGTGGATTTAGAGGTCAAGAAAACGCAACGTTTCCTTTCGATTTAAAAGCACTTAGTAAATACAATAAAGGATATGATATTATAAAAGCAACACCTTATGGTAATAGTATAATTGCCGATTTTGCTATTGCAGCAATAGATGGTGAGCAATTAGGACAAGATAATTATACAGATGTGTTAACTATTAGTTTTTCTAGTACAGATTATGTTGGTCATAACTTTGGTGTAAATTCTAAAGAAATTGAAGACACTTACATAAGGTTAGATAAAGATATAGAACGTATTCTAAATACGCTTGACACTAAAGTTGGTAAAGATAATTACACCTTGTTTTTGACATCAGATCATGGTGCAGTAGAAGTACCATCTTATTTACAATCGGTAAAAATACCTGCTGGTTATTTTGATGATAATGCTTTTGAAGATAAATTAAAAGAAACCATTATTTTAAATTATAAAGCAGAATCTTTTATCAAAAACATAAGCAACGAGCAAATTTTTTTGGATAGAGACGTTATTAAAAGTCATGGTTTAGATTTAGAAGCTGTGCAAACAGCAATTGTAAATGAGATTATTAATTATCCACATATATACATGGCTTATACTGCCACAAGTATGAGCACGACTCAATTTTCTACAGGTATGGAAAATTTATTACAAAATGGTTACAGTCAAAAACGATCTGGAGACATTTTATTTGTTTTAGATCCTGCAGTTATAGATTATAGTAAAACAGGATCTACTCATGGATCTCCTTTAAATTATGATACACATGTACCTTTATTATTCTTCGGTAAAGGGATTATTAAAGGTAGTACAATACAAAAAACAACCATTCCGGATATTGCACCAACAATGTCTGCATTATTAGGGATTAGTTTTCCTAATGGAGCAACAGGACAACCTTTAGAGTTTGTAATAGAGAATTAAGAGTGCTATTTTCTGTACAAGAAGTAATTATCAACTAACTCGATATACGTTTCTTTAGCTTCAGTTTCTGAGATGTTTTTAACCTGAAACAACGCGTTAGTTTTAAATGCATTGATTATAGGAGTACGACTGCTTGGTCGTTCGTAATTATTAGTTGCTTTTTTATAGTAAGCATAAAGACGAAGTAAGAAATCTGCAGGAAAAAGTTCAGTGTGATTGTTAATACGATTTACTGAATCTTGAAAAGTGATATCTAATTCTTCTGGAGCCATTCTATTATAATTGGGCAATAACACTTTCGCCTCCTTTAACTTTTTGGTTTAAACTTACTTTAATGTTAGTGTCTAAAGGTAAATATAAATCTACTCTTGAACCAAATTTAATAAAACCAGAGTCAGTTCCCTGTTCAGCAACAGCATCTTCTTTTGCATAGTTTACTATACGTTTTGCTAAAGCACCAGCTATTTGTCTGTATAAAACTTTACCGTAAGATTGATTTTCTACAACAACTGTTGTGCGTTCGTTTTCTGTACTTGATTTTGGATGCCAAGCGACTAGATATTTTCCAGGGTGGTATTTACTATAGGCAACTTTACCGCTAATTGGGTAACGTGTAACGTGTACATTTATAGGAGACATAAAAACACTTACTTGTAGGCGTTTTTCTTTAAAGTATTCTGGTTCAAAGACTTCTTCAATAACAACAACTTTTCCGTCAACTGGAGAGACTACGGTTTTATCATCTAATACAGTATGACGTTTTGGATTTCTAAAAAATTGAAGAATTAATATTAAAAACACAAATAGAGTTACTAGTAGTAAATAATTTAACCAATTATTTACTATAAACTTATCTACTATTACTGCTAAAATAGCAATTAGTAAAAAGGTGATTGAAATTATTTTATAACCTTCTTTATGAAACATACTTTAAAATTCTTAAGAATAAATAAATAAATGGTGCTGCAAAGATGATACTATCAAATCTATCTAAAAGTCCACCATGTCCTGGCATTATTACACCACTGTCTTTTACGTTTGCTTGACGTTTAAATTTAGATTCTATTAAGTCTCCAATAGTACCTATTACACTAATTATAATACTTAAAATAAGCCAATTAGTAAACGTTAGCGTTTCTGTAAATATATAAATAAAATAACTAGCTATAGTAGCAAAAAATAGACCTCCTAGAAATCCTTCGACTGTTTTTTTAGGCGAAATGCTCGGAAATAATTTTTGCTTTCCGAAGTTTTTACCAACAAGATATGCAAAGGTGTCGTTTATCCAGATTAAAATGAATGATCCTAATATATATTCAGGGTTAAATGAACCATTATGATTAGCTATTAGAACTAAAAACACAAACCCACTTGATAGATAAAATGTGGTTATAATATAACGTTTAGAGCTAAATAGCGGTATTGTTTTTTCTGAGAACAAATCTTTTATTAAAAACAACTGTACAAAAATGGTAATGACTTGTAGTATTTGTGTGGCTTCGTCTAGTCCTTTATTAGAATTCATTACAAATTGCCAATAGCCAAAAACAAAATAGAGTAGTGCGAAAACAATATATGGTACAATACTTTTAAGCTGAATGAGTTTACAGAACTCTGCCAAAGACACTAAACCAAATACAAAAAACAGCACAATAAAAAAGTGCTCATTGTACAGAGATGCTAATAATAGCATAACGTATAATAATCCGGATAATGCTCTGGTAAGCGTTTCGTTCATAAAACTAAAGGTCTTCTAGTAGAAGCAAATATAGGTTTTTTGTACTGCTTCCGTAAGATAAAAAGTCTTTTTCGTCCTGAAGTTTAAAATGTTTTATGGTTGTAATGTTTGTTGGTATTTTTGCTGCGTTTTTGTTTTTTATTTCGCGTAGACCTTCGCCAATATTAAATACAATTTGACTAGTTGTAGCAAACACAATGAAGTTGTTAGGGAATTCGTTTAATTTTTTTTCTGCTAATTGATTTGAACAAACTAATAAAGAGCCATCGTTAGCAATTAAGTTTTCGCAAGTAGTAATAAAATATGAGCAGTCAGATAACAGAGTACTGACATTAAGTTGAGAGGATTTAAATTTGTCTTTTAAATTTTTATCATAGAAAAATACCGATTGGTCTTCCCAATTATTTTCTAAGATAATATTATTAAGGTTGTCGTAAACTTCGTCCAAACTATCACAATACAAGAACTTACCACCATTTTCCTTAAAGTTTATTGTGAAACTTTCGTCTATTGGTAGCTCCTTTTTTGGCATATATTTGCCTCTCTCATTGGACTTTATTATATCCTTTTCTTTTTGAGATTTAGAACTAAAAAGTTTTCTAAAAAGACTCATTTACATGTTGCTATAATCAAATTGTTATTAGGGATTACTCCAAATATAAAAAATCTTAGACTATCTATACTGATTATCTAAGATTTTTAATATTTATTTAGAATTATAAAGTTTATTCCTCTTCTTGTTTAGAGGTGTCACTTTTAGTTTGAAGTTTTTCTGAAGGTTTTAATACTTTATCTTTAAATGGGCGTTTCCCAAATAATTCTTCAAGATCATCTTTAAAGATAACTTCTCTTTCTTTTAGTCTTTCGGCTAATAAAATTAATAAGTCTTTTTTCTCTTCTAAAAGCGAAATTGCTCTTTGATATTGTGTTTCTATAGTATTCTTTATTTCCTGATCAATTAACTCAGCAGTTTTTTCGCTATATGGCTTTGTAAAACCTTGTTCATTAGGATCGTAATACGTAATATTACCTACTTTTTCATTTAGACCATAAACCATAACCATAGCTTTTGCTTTTTTGGTTACACTTTCTAAATCGCTAATTGCTCCTGTAGATATTTTATCAAAAATTAATTTTTCTGCAGCACGACCACCCATTGTTACACAGATTTCGTCTAAATACTTTTCTGTTCTTGTCATATGTGTCTCACCTGGTAAATACCAAGCAGCTCCTAAAGAACGACCTCTAGGTACAATAGTAACTTTAACAAAAGGATCTGCGTGTTCTAGAAACCAGCTTACAGTTGCATGTCCTGCTTCATGATAAGCAACAAGATTTCTTTCTTCTTCAGAAAATATAGTGCTTCTTTTTTCTAAACCACCAACAATTCTATCTACAGCATCTAGAAAATCTTGTTTTTCGACTGCTTTTTTATCATTTCTAGCTGCAATTAATGCTGCTTCATTACATAGGTTAGCAATATCTGCACCAGAAAATCCTGGTGTTTGTTTTGATAGAAAGTCGGTATCTAATCCTGGTGCTTTTTTAAGCGGTTTTAGATGTACTTCAAAAATTTCGCGACGTTCTGCTAAGTTAGGTAAATCAACATATATCTGTCTATCAAAGCGACCTGCACGCATTAGTGCTTTATCTAAAATATCTGCTCTGTTGGTTGCAGCTATTACAATAACGTTTGTATTAGTTCCAAAACCATCCATTTCGGTTAATAATTGGTTAAGTGTATTTTCACGCTCGTCGTTACTTCCTGACATAGCGTTTTTACCTCTAGCACGACCAATTGCATCAATTTCGTCAATAAAAATGATGGCTGGCGATTTTTCTTTTGCTTGTTTAAATAAGTCACGAACACGTGATGCACCAACACCTACAAACATCTCTACAAAGTCAGAACCTGATAAAGAAAAGAAAGGTACTTTAGCCTCTCCAGCGACTGCTTTTGCTAATAATGTTTTACCAGTTCCTGGAGGACCTACTAATAAGGCTCCTTTTGGTATTTTTCCTCCTAGATTGGTATATTTATCTGGGTTTTTTAAGAAGTCTACAATTTCTTGTACTTCTTCTTTTGCACCTTCTAATCCTGCAACATCTTTAAAAGAAGTTTGAATATCTCCTTTTTCGTCAAATAACTTGGCTTTAGATTTTCCAATATTAAAAATCTGTCCACCAGCTCCACCACCTCCACCTGCAGACATACGTCGCATGATGAAAATCCAAACACCTATTAATAGTATAAAT
This sequence comes from Olleya sp., assembly GCA_023300575.1. Classification (GTDB taxonomy): domain Bacteria; phylum Bacteroidota; class Bacteroidia; order Flavobacteriales; family Flavobacteriaceae; genus Olleya. The sequence goes on along the minus strand of JALZUT010000074.1, from coordinate 15,529 downwards.
GGAAGTAAACTAAAAAAAAGTTCACCCAATGTGTTTGATTCAGTTTTAAAACTAATTTCTGGCTTAGAGCTTAAAGTTTTGGTAGCGTTTTCTAATTGATTTTCAAAATTTTGTAAATCACCAAATTCAAATGAATAATTTGGTAATGGACTAGAAGTTGGTAAAAAAGAAGTTGGTTTTGATTTTTTATGAATCTCTTTTGCTTCAGCTTCTGTTGTTAGATAAATTTTAGCTACTCTGGTGTTTTTTACAACGTCAATTTTTTCTACGTCACCTTGAGCTAAATAATTAAAAAATTGTGAAGGTGTTGTCTTATTAGCTTCGCTAACAGATCCACTTCCAAAAACTTGTAATGCTATGAAAAAAACTATAAATCCACCATACACCCAATATAGGTTGAATTTAGGTTTTTTTGGTCCTGTATTTTTTTTATTATCTGCCATGAAATGTTTTTAATAATTGGTGTCAAAAGTAGTTAACTTAGCGTCTCCCCAAAGACTTTCGATATCATAATATTCTCTAATGTGTTTTTGAAACACGTGTACTACCACGTTAACATAATCCATTAAAACCCACTCTGCATTATCTTGACCTTCTATATGCCAAGGGTTGTCTTGTATTGTTTTGCTAACTTTTTTTTGAATAGAATTAACTATGGCGTTAACTTGAGTGTTTGAAGAACCTTCACAGATAATAAAATAATCGCAAACAGTGTTATCTAGTTCTCTTAAATCAAGGATTTTTATGTCTTTTCCTTTAACATCTTCAATACCTTCTATTACTGTTGTAATTAAAGCATCTGCGTTTGATTGTTTTTTCGCCATTAATAAGATTTATATTTGTGCAAAGTTATTATTTTTAAGTTCTTTATACTTTAAAAAAATCATAAGATTTTATAATACGAAGATAACTATTTAATATGCGTATAATCAAACTTAGTGCCACCGATTCTACAAATTTGTTTCTTCGAGAACTAGTTGCAGAAACAACTGTAAAAGATATGACTACAGTAGTAGTCCAAGACCAAACTAAAGGTAGAGGTCAAATGGGTGCAAGTTGGCAAGCTCAACCATCAAAAAACTTGACGTTTAGCGTCTATAAGAGGTTTGTAGATTTTAGTTTGGATAATCAGTTTACGATAAGTATGGTTGTAGCGTTGTCTATTGTTAAGGCTTTAGAGGGGTTTAATATACCTAAATTAAGTATAAAATGGCCAAACGACATTTTGTCAGCAAACAAAAAAATTGGCGGAGTTTTAATTGAAAATGTCATTAAAAAAAGTCAGGTTGATGCTTCCATAATAGGTATTGGATTAAATATTAACCAAAAGACCTTTATCGATTTACCTCAAGCTTCTTCTTTATTAACTATTACTGGTATGAATTATGATTTAGATGAAGTGTTGCAAGCTATCTTAAATCAATTAGAATCTTATTTTAAAGTCTTAGAAGTAGATAAGTATGAAGTCCTAAAAACAGATTACGAAAGTTACTTGTTTAGAAAAAATAAACCTTCAACATTTAAAACTGCAGAAGGTTTGTGTTCGGGTTTTATAAAAGGGGTTTCTAAGGAAGGTTTACTTCAGGTTTTATTAGAAGATAACAAGTTAAAAACGTTTGATTTAAAAACAATTAAGCTACTGTATTAATAGCATTTGGCATATTGGTTACTAGTGTTTCGATAAATTTACTAATAGGGCCTTTTATCATCATTGCCATCATTGCATTAAATTCGCCTTCAAAACTAAGTTGTACTTCGCTAGTGTTTGCATCAATTTCGGTTATATTACCTACTAAAGAAAAATCTATTTTTCCACCTGCTGCACCTAAAATAATTTTACTATTTGGTATGCTTTCTTTCTTTTTTAAGATTATTTCTGGCATTCCTTTTAAGGCAAATAAAAATTTATCTTCACCTAAAACTTCAAATTTGCTTATGTTTTCAGGCATTAAGCTTTCAAAATTTTTGATATCGCCTAAGAAGTTAAAAGTTACTTCTGCAGATTTATCTAAGGTTATTTTTGGGCTTTCTAAATTCATGTGTTTTATTTTTATGTTGCATTAGGTTTTATAACTAACACAAACTTATATCAATTTGCATTCCAAACGCTTGGGTTAGCATTCCATGTACTTAAAGTTTTAATTTCATTTTCTGAAATATAACTAGTATCAGCAGCTTCTGTTAAAACAGTTTCATAGTTACTTAAAGTATGAAGTGTAATGTCTTCGGTTTCAAAATTAGCTTTGGCAACATTAAAACCGTAAGAAAAAATGGCTATCATTCCTTTTACATTAACGTTTGCTTCTTTTAAAGCTTTAACAGCATTAAGACTACTTTTTCCTGTACTAATTAAATCTTCTACTACAACTACGTTTTGACCACTTTCTATATACCCTTCTATTTGGTTTTTTCTACCATGTCCTTTCGCTTCTGGTCTAACATAAATAAAAGGAAGACCTAAATATTCTGCTACTAAAATACCAATACCAATAGCGCCTGTTGCTACTCCTGCTATAACGTCTGGTTTACCATATTGAGCTTCAATAAATTTACCCATTTCTTCTCTTATGTAATTTCTTACAACTGGATAAGATAGTACTACGCGATTGTCACAGTAGATAGGCGACTTCCAACCTGAAGCCCAAGTAAAAGGATCTTTAGGTTGCAGTTTTATAGCATTAATTTGAAGTAAAACTTTTGCAGTTTGTTTTGCGGTGTGTTTGTCAAAAATCATAGCCACAAAAATACGTATTAATTTATTTCTACTTTAAAATAAATTTAAAATAAATTTTTATAAACCTGTGATGTAATAAATTTTAATATTTTTACTTGACTAAAATAAGCTAACTAAATATGCAACCTATTTTTGTAAACAATAAACCTATTTTTTTAACTACAACAGTTGAAAAAGAAACAGACTTTAAAAATTTTTTATTGAAAGATGCAGATATTGATTTGGTACTTAAAACATTAGCTAAAAAATCTATAAAATCTGTTAGATTAATTGGTCATAAAGAAAATAAACTACTAAAATCTTTTAAAAAGAAATTACCAAATGTTATTGCTGCTGGAGGAAAAGTATATAATGCAAAAGATGAAGTGCTTTTTATTTTTAGAAATGAAAAGTGGGATTTACCAAAAGGAAAAACTGAAGGCAACGAAAATATAGAAGAAACTGCTGTTAGAGAAGTTACAGAAGAGACAGGAGTTAATGGACTGCTTATAAAAAGTAAGTTACCAGTAACGTATCATGTTTTTAAACGTAATGGTAAAATAAAATTAAAAATAACCTATTGGTTTAAAATGACTTCTACTTTTAATGGGCAGTTATACCCTCAGCTTAATGAAGGTATTACAGATGTAAAATGGTTAAATCCTTTAGCTGTTGAAGCTGCATTGCAAAACTCTTATGCTAATATCAAACTTCTTTTTTAGGAAGTACTTACAGTCTCCTGTAGACAGGATATTGTAAATGTGCTTTTTCGTAGTTTTTACTTTTTTTATGAAGCCAGTCTAATTGTGCATACCAATTAGCAGCAAAGTCTTTATCGTAAGCTTTTTTTAAGTTGAAACTAATTTGTAGTTGCGGATTTTGTTTTAGCAACATCTCAGCTTTATCTTCCCAAACATAGGGCGAAAAACCTTCCTTTTGTTGTAAAATAGTATCAAAGAAATTCCAATTAAAAAAAGAATCTGGAGCTTCAGGCTCTAAAGTTTCAAGTAAATATCTAAAAGCCTTTTGGTCTGTTTTAATTATATAATCTCCTTTCTTAAATGTTATTTGATTTTTAGTAGTTTTTACAGTTGTATTATAATGTTGGTAATGTCCTTCATAAGCTTCTTTTCTAGTCTCGTATGTGTCAATTTTATAAGATTCTACTAGTATAGTCGAATCTTTATCTAGTTCTTTAAATTGCACGTTATTTAGTTTTAGTAACGCGATAACTTCCCACCATCCTTGAGGAATAATATAGGCTTTAGGGATTGAAACCTCTTTAATAGGTTTAAAATAGTTTTGATATTCAACAGGTTTTGTAAACGGTTTTGAAGTATCAAATTTTAAACGTTTAGCTTCTGTGATTTTGCTATCAATCATTTCACCTTGAAAACCTTTAAATTGTAATGTACTTGTTTTTGTAGTGTCTATTTGCCAAGCTAATGCATAAACGTTTTGGGCTCTAAAATTAGTGTTTGCTTTTTGTCTCATTTCTTTAATGATAATATGGTCTGTTTCAATAATTTCTACCATACTTTGCATTAACTCATAGGTACCTTCAACACGTTGTTTATAAGGTTTAAGCATATGTGTTTCTACCATCATTCCTAAAGTGTTATACAATGTTGTATAGCCAGTAGAGTAACGTGGGCTATCCATAAATTGAGAAAACCCTTTTTCGGGCACTCTATTAAATACATTAACATAAGGTGTGATATCCCAGTTTTTTGCGGCTAATTTTTGTTCTAAAGTAGGTTGCATTTTAGTATGTAAATAGTTACCTAAATCACCACCAAGTTTATTATGTTGTGTAAATAAATGGGTCAAAGTATATTGGTAATCTGCACCATTACTAACATGATTATCAATAAACACATCAGGTTGGACTAAGTGATAAATTTGGGCAAATGTTTTGGCATTTTTAGTATCAGATTTAATAAAATCTCGATTTAAGTCATAATTTCTAGCATTACCTCTAAAGCCATATGCTTTAGGACCATTTTGATTGGTGCGTGTGTCAGAGTTACGGTTTATACTTCCGCCAACATTATAAATAGGTATCGTTGTTAAAACGGTGTTTTTAGGCATTTTAATTTTACCATTTGCAATATCTCTAAATAATAACATTGTGGCATCTATACCGTCAGATTCTCCTGGATGAATACCATTATTGATTAGTAAGATGCGCTTATCTTTTCTAATAGTTTTATAATTAAATGTGTTATCTGGATTTAAGGTTACCAGATGTAATGGTTTACCATAATCGGTTTCGCCTATAGAATCAATTTGTATTGAAGAATACGTTTTAGCTAAATTTTTGTAAAACTGAATGGTTTCTGTATAAGTTGCAGTTTCTAAACCTTTACTTTTTTCGAAGGTGGTAGTAAAATCAAAATCTTTTTTAGTTGAAGATTCGCAAGAAACTATTAAAATAATTAGAACTAATATCTTTTTCATCGTTACTATTTTTAATTAAGCATAACACAAATATAAGACTATAGACTTGTGATTGCTGTAATTAAACGTATTTTTGCGGCTTCTAAAAGAGAAGATAATGACAGAATTTATTAGGAAAATTATTCCAAACGCAAAGGATGACTTACTAGCAGGTATAACAGTGTCTTTAGCTATGATTCCTGAAGTAGTAGCATTTGCTTTTGTGGCTCAAATAGATCCATTAATGGCTTTGTCTGGCGCATTTATTATAGGCTTAATTACTGCGATTTTTGGAGGAAGACCTGGTTTAATATCTGGTGCAGCAGGAGCTGTAGCTGTTATTTTTGTGACTATGATTGCAGATGGTCATACCAAAGGGATGTTAATGGATACACCAATAGAAAACATGGGGTTTTTCTACCTAATGGCTACTGTGGTATTAATGGGTTTAATACAAATTTTAGCAGGTGTATTTAAATTAGGACGCTTTGTGCGTTTGATACCACATCCTGTAATGATGGGGTTTGTTAATGGATTATCTATCGTTATTTTTATTGCTCAAGTAAAAATGTTTTCTCATAAATCATTAAAAGTATCTGATGCAGGAGTAAAAGAATATGTTAGTACTTATATGAAAGATTCAGAGTTGTTTATCATGATTGGGTTGGTATTATTCACGATGGGAATTATTTGGGGTTTACCTAAACTAACAAAAAAAATACCAGCTGCATTAACTGCTATTTTAATAACTAGTCTTATTGTTATTGGGTTTAATATGGACGTATCAACCGTAGGATCTTATATAGTAGAAGGAGGAGGAACAGGTTTAAAAGGAGAGTTTCCAACACCAAATATGGAATTGTGGGAAAAATTGCCATTTAATTTTGATACCCTAAAATTTATTGCATTACCTGCTTTTTTAGCAGCTTCTGTGGGATTAATTGAGTCTTTAATGACTATGAATTTGGTTGACGAGCTAACAGAAACAAGAGGAAACGGAAATAGAGAATGTGTTGCCCAAGGAGCAGGTAACATTGTATCTGGTTTATTTGGAGGAACTGGTGGTTGTGGTATGATTGGACAAACTGTAATTAATATTAATGCAGGTGGACGTGGACGTTTGTCTGGTATTATGATGGCAGTAACATTATTATCCTTTATTTTGTTTGCAGATAAATTAATAGAAATGGTGCCAATTGCAGCTTTGGTAGGTGTAATGTTTATGATGGTTATTGAAACCTTTGCTTGGTCAAGTTTTAGAATATTAAAAAACATACCAAAGTCTGATGCAATAGTATTAATAACAGTGTCATTAGTAACGGTATTTGTAGATTTAGCAGTAGCTGTATTTATTGGAGTTATCATATCAGCATTAGTTTTTGCTTGGGAAAACGCAAAACGTATTAGAGCTAGAAAGCGCATTAAAGAAGATGGTACTAAAGTGTACGAAATTTGGGGTCCTTTATTCTTTGGAAGTGTACAAGCGTTTAATGACAAGTTTGATGCTAAAAACGATCCAGATAAAGTAGAAATTGACTTTGTAGAATCTAGAGTTAGTGACCATTCTGCATTTGAAGCTATTTTTAATTTGGTTGAAAAATACGAAGCTGAAAATAAAGAAATTAAGCTTAAACATTTAAGTCAAGATTGTAAAATCTTACTCTATAAAGCAAGTCCTAAGTTTAGAGAAGTGATTATTGAAGCTATTGATGACCCAAGATATCATTTAGCAGAACACCCAGAAAAGTTTCCAAAACCTTTATCTGAATATAAGTTTTAGATTCAATTTTTTACAAGCTTGTAAGTGATCTCAGTATTATTTCCTGAAACATTAAGAAAGTAAATACCACTTTGTAAATGACTTATATTTATGTTTTGATTTGTAAGTACTCTTTGGTGTAAAATGTTTTGACCTGTTATAGTGCTTATAAAAATGTTTACAGCATAAGTCTTATCGGTTTGAATTTTAAAACTATCGTTTACAGGATTAGGATGTACTTTAATTTGAGTTTCGCTTATTGTGTTTTCTTCAATGGATAATGTCGCTTCATTAAGGTTAGCAATTCTAGACAGTAAACGCACATAAGCTGCTTGATAATAAATACCAGGTTCACTTATTTCCCATGCGTTATCAGGAAAACCTGTGTTAAAGTCTAAATAACTTTTTTGAAGAGGTTGATCATATGGCGGACTTAAATTTGTGTTTGCTGTATAAGTAGGATTAGATCCTCCAGGAACAAATCCAGGTGCAGGTCCATAAGTTGATGTTTGAGCATCATCCCAAATACTTCCATCGTTAAACCACCCATGATATATTTGGTTAATGCTTTTTTCAGCACCAAAGCTAGACATGTTACTTAAATAAACTAAACCAAGAGGATTAACACCATGAAAATAATGTAAATGTTCTTTGGCTCTTAACTTATATGTCGCATTGGTATTCCCAATTTGATAATAATCAAATATTAAGTTTAAAACACCCATGTTAGCCTTCTGAGAATTACTTCCCCAGTGATAGGTCCAATCATTATTAAATGCACGATACAAGTCAAAATCATTAAATTCTAAATAATTACTCCAATTATTAGAAGCGCTAGAATTTGCAGAGTTTAGAATAGTATTAACTGTATTCGTGTCAGCATTAGAAAGCGTTGTATAGTTTAGAAGCGCATCAATAATAGTAATATTATAATTATCCCATTGGTCATTATTTATAACTTCGGTATTATTTATATTATTTATAATGTATTGATTGTATTGATTGTCTCCAGTTAAATCGAATAAATAAACAGCTGCTGTTAAAGCCATTTCTCTTTGTTCTAAAATGGTACGATCTGCATCTCCAGCTACCACAGCGCCATCATCACAATTAACTTGAAGCGTATTACTACTTAAATAAGGTAAAACCCAATTCCAAGCAAGAATTGCTTCATCTTCTAAAGCTTGAGCGTTGGTGCTTAAACTAGTAAATTGACCAAAGACTTTTGATGCATGAGCTAACATACCAGCTGCAGCTATACTTGATGATGTACAAACTGGTGCATAATAACGTGTGTCAATATTTGAGCTAGGTGGTGATGCTGCATTTTCAGAAAAATTTCTAGCTCCAATTTTAATATGGGTAGAACCATCGTTATTTACCATCTTTAATAGCCAATCGGTCTCCCATTTAATCTCATCTATAATATCAGGAATTGTGTTTCCTGATTCCGGAATATTCCAATTATCTCCAAACACAGTTGGATTTTGTTGATATGCCCAAAGTAAATCATGCACAGCAGACTCTGCAAATGTTACGTATTTATTATAATCACCTGCATCAAACCATCCTCCACTCATGTCTTTTTCGGTAGATACATTTGTTTGGTCGTATACATCTCTAGCAATAAGGTCTTGAGAAAAATTTATAGGATCTTGAAATCCATTTAAAACAAAGGGTGTTATTTTTTCTTTACCACATCGATTGTAGAAAAACATTTTTGCTGAAGCAATTAAAATAGCATCATAGACATCGTCTTTAATAGAAAAAATAGCAGAAGACTCATTATTAGAAGGATCAAAGATATAATAATCTCCTGGTAGAGTTACAGAAGAAAAATCAAACCACCAACCAATATCACCAGATTGAGTATGCATGTTTCCGCCATTCCAAGGTATTGGGTTTCCAGAAAAAACTAAGTCACCAGTATTAGAATTCTTCACTTCTAATGAAGTACTAGGTGTAAAGCTTTGAGAGGCGTTAAAACCAATTTGAGGATTACTTATTACAGCTACTTTTGTATTGGAGGTTCTATAACCAAATTGATCTATATGAATATAATCTGAAGTTTGACTAAATAGAATTAAAGGAAACAATAAAAAAAGACGTATTAATAGTTTCATAAGGTTGTATGTTGATATACTTATTTTATATAAAAAGCACGAATAAAACGACTTTTTAGATCATTTAACTCTCACGCTTTTTGGTACAAGTTTAGTGTAATCTCCATCATTACGTATAACGTCACGTACAATAGAAGATGCAATGTAACTAGTTCTAGCAGCAGTTAATAAAAAGACCGTTTCAATAGTTGCAAGGTCACGATTGGTGTGTGCAATTGCTTTTTCAAACTCAAAATCTGCAGGATTACGTAAACCACGAAGAATAAAATCTACACCTATTTTCTCACAAAAATGAACTGTAAGTCCAGTATAGGTTACCACTTTTACTCTAGGTTCATCTTTAAAAGTGTCTTCGATAAACTTTTTACGTTCTTCTAAAGAAAACATGTATTTTTTAGAAGCATTAACACCAATTGCAACAGTAACTTCATCAAATAGCGTGATACCACGTTTTATAATGTCGTAATGTCCTAAAGTAATGGGGTCAAAAGATCCTGGGAATATTGCTTTTTTCATAAGATAAAATTAATCAATTTATTTTAAAGCCTCCTCAATAGCATTACTAAATAAATCAGCCATACTTATTCCTGCTGCATGTGCTTGTTGTGGTAAAATACTAGCGTTTGTTAAACCAGGAACGGTATTCATTTCTAATAAATGCGGTTCGTTATTTTTAAAGATAAATTCACTTCTCGAAAATCCTTTCATTTTTAAAACGTCATAAACTTTTTTGGCTACCGTGTTTACTTTTTCTTCTTGTTCTTTTGTTAGTCGTGCAGGCGTGATTTCTTCAGATTTACCTAAGTATTTAGCTTCGTAATCAAAAAAGTCATTCTCGCTAACTATTTCTGTTATAGGTAACACTTTAGTTTCGCCTTTATAGGTTATAACACCAACAGACACTTCTATTCCGTCTAAAAAAGATTCGATAATAATCTCGTCATCCTCTTTAAAAGCCACATCAATTGCATTTTGTAAATCTTCTTTTTTATGCACTTTTGTAATTCCAAAACTGCTTCCAGCCTTATTCGCTTTAACAAAACAAGGTAAACCAACTTTAGCAATGATAGCGTCTTCATTAACAGTATCTCCAAGATTTAAGTAATAACTTTCTGCAGTTAAGATTCCGTAAGGTTTTAATACACTTAAGCAATCTCTTTTATTAAAAGTTAAACTCGCTTGGTACATGTCACAGCTAGTATGTTTTATATCTAGTAGATCAAAATAAGCTTGCATAAAACCATCTTCTCCAGGACTACCATGTATGGCATTAAAAACACAGTCAAAAGTAATTTTATTACCATTAGTAATAACAGAAAAATCGTTTTTATCAATTACAAATTCGGTTTCATTATCATCTACATACACCCACTTTTCTTTAAAAATATGGATGCGGTAAACATCATATTTTTCTTTATCAAGTGTCTGATAGACAACGTTTCCGCTTTTAATAGAGATTTTGTATTCGCTAGAATAACCTCCCATTATTATGGCAATTTTTTTCATAAATTACTTTTATCATTCCCTTCAAACAGGGAATCTCTATTTTTAAATTTAAAGAGGTTTAACCAATAAACAAATAGAATATTCGTTTTGTAAAAATATCATTTATTTTATTCCGAAGATAAAACCTTTTTGTTTTTATATATTTGCCTACCTAAAATTTGTTAAATGAGTTTTATTAGTTTTCTTAAAAGCAAAGTATTTTTTAAGCAGTTTGCTTTAGCAGCAGTCGCAATTGTAGTGTTATGCTTTATAATGTTAAAATGGTTAAACATTACAACTAATCATGGTAATTTTAAAACCGTTCCGGATTTAACAGGTAAGTCTATTGAAGTAGCTAAAATAGACCTTGAAGAAAATGACTTGGTAATGAAAATACAGGACTCGGCTAATTTTAATCCTAAATACCCAAGGTATTCGGTTATAGATCAAGATCCAAAACCAAATAAACAAGTCAAAGAAAACCGTAAAATATACATTACACTAAATCCTTCAGGATACCGTAAAATTGAAGTGCCAACAAGTATTATAGGTAAAACGTACAGACAAGCAAAACCAACTATTGAAGCTTTAGGCTTTAAAATAGGTAAAACTACATTTGTTGACGATTTAGGAAAAGATGTAGTACTAGGTTTAAAATACAAAGGAAAAACTATTACACCCAACACAAAACTGTCAAAAACATCTGTAATAGATGTAGTTTTAGGTAATGGCAATCGTCCTACAGCCAACTAAAATATGGATGAATACACACCAGAATTACCAGAACAAAAATCGGATGACACCCTTTATGAGCATCATGCTATTACAGTAGATAAAGGCCAAACCCCTTTACGTATTGATAAGTATTTGATGAATCGTATAGAAAATGCAATTCGTAACAAAATACAAACTGCAGCTAAAAGCGGAAACATTTACGTTAACGACTTACAAGTAAAATCTAGCTATAAGGTTAAGCCTTTAGATAAAATACGTGTGATGTTTGAACATCCACCATTTGAAAATTTATTGGTAGGAGAGGACATCCCTATAGACATCGTGTATGAAGACGACCAACTTTTGGTAGTTAACAAACCAGCCGGAATCGTAGTGCATCCAGGACATGGTAACTATTCTGGTACGTTAATAAACGCGTTAATTTTTCATTTTGATAATTTACCAAACAACTCAAGCGACCGTCCAGGTTTGGTACACAGAATAGACAAAGACACTTCAGGGTTGTTAGTTGTAGCAAAAACAGAACTTGCTATGGCACATCTATCAGCACAGTTTAAAGCCAAAACTAGCGAGCGCGAATATATAGCAATCGTTTGGGGAAACATGAAAGAAGATGAAGGCACAATAGAAGGTAATATTGGTCGTCATCCAAAAAATAGATTACAAAACACAGTCTATTTTGGTGATGAAGCCGAAAAAGGAAAACCAGCCATTACGCACTATAAAGTTTTAGAACGTTTAGGCTACGTAACCTTAGTAACCTGTAAATTAGAAACAGGTCGTACACATCAAATCCGTGTGCACATGAAGCATGTAGGACATACCTTATTTAATGACGAGCGTTATGGCGGAAACCTAATTTTAAAAGGGACTACCTTTACCAAATACAAGCAATTTGTAGACAACTGTTTTAAAATTTTACCACGTCAAGCACTACACGCCAAAACCTTAGGTTTTATGCATCCAACAAAAAACGAATTTATGAGTTTTGAAGCGCCAATACCAGAAGACATACAAACGTGTATAGACAAATGGAAGAGTTACTCTAACCATATAGGATAATATAATTTTAATAATTTGGGCGTTACCACAAGGGTCGCGCTATCCATTATATCTTTTTTTGCCATATATGGCAGCAAAAAAAGGATGCCATTACTATCGCTAACGCAATCACGATTTCTTTCAAAAACAGAATTGATGAGTAATCGCTAACGCAAACTAGTGTTCTATAGTTAACTTTAATTTATGTATTTAAAATACCTATAGTATCAGCTTTTTTGAAGCCAAAACAATTCGTAAATTAGTGTTTTAAAACAAAGAACCAATTTAAGAAGAGTTCCGTTTCACGTAGATAAAAATAAATTTTCAATGAAACTAGTAATATCACCAGCAAAATCTTTAGATTTTGAAACCAAGCTACCAACAACAAAAACTAGCGACGCTCAGTTTTTATCTCAGTCTAAAAAACTTAGCACCTTATTAAAAAAGAAAAGTGCTAAAAACCTTTCAGATTTAATGCATATAAGTGACGCTTTAGGACAATTAAATTACCAACGTAATCAAGACTGGACTTTACCGTTTACAAAAGACAATGCAAGACCAGCGCTTTATGCTTTTAATGGTGGTGTATATAAAGGTTTGGATAGTTATACTATACCAAAAGAAAAAATAGAATTAACACAAAATACAGTTAGGATTTTATCAGGTTTATATGGTGTTTTAAAACCATTAGATTTAATACAAGCCTACCGACTAGAAATGGGAACCAAATTTCCTGTAGGCGTAAATAAAAACTTATACCAATTCTGGAAAAAAGACATCGTAAAAGCATTAAATGAAGAGTTAGAGGATGATGAGGTGTTTTTAAATTTAGCTAGTAACGAGTATTTTAAAGCAGTAGATACTAAAGCCTTAAAAGTGCCAGTTGTAACTGCTAATTTTAAGGAATTTAAAAACGGGCAATATAAGATTGTATCCTTTTTTGCAAAAGAAGCAAGAGGATTAATGACCAGATATATAGTAGATACTGATGCCAAAACCATCGATGATCTAAAAGGATTTAATTATAGTAATTACAGGTTTGATGTCAATCTGTCTACAGATACAGATTTGATTTTTACTAGATAAAATAAAGACTAATTTAGGTCTTAAAAATGTTTAAACACAAGCATCCATATCCACCATTTATAAACAAGGACACAAAAAAACTAATCGTTGGGACTTTGCCACCACCACGATTTAGTACTGGTAATTTGCTAGAAAAAGATGTTAACTTTTGTTACGGAAGTTATTACAACAGTTTATGGTTGTTTATAGATAAAACACACAGTCTAAATCTGCTTTACGACCATTCGGAAGCAGCAATCCAACAACGTAAAGACTTTTTAATTAAACATAAAATCGGAGTTTGTGATATAGTAGACAGTTGCGAGCGTCAAAAAATAGACGCCTCAGATTTAGGAATGCAAAACATAAAACTTAGAGATGTTATTGGCTATTTAAAACAATATCCTAATATAAATACCATATTGTTTACTGGCGGAAATTCTAAAAACGGACCAGAATATTTCTTTAGAAAACATTTAAAAACGTACAATATTCAGCTAAAATTAGTTTCAAAAGAAACGCCAAAAGTCCACCAATTTGTTATTTCAAGTAATACAAAAAAGTCTAATATGGATAGTAGACTTATTAAAACGGTATCACTAACTTCATCCTCTGGAGCAGCAAACATTTCTATAGCTAGCAACCCATTGTATAAGCAACTAAAAGCAAAAAACCCAGCGTTTAATCCGTTTGACTTTAGAGTTATGCAATACAGCGAGTTTTTATAGTGCCAATACTTATTTTTAATATATTTAGGCATTCATTTTATTAATTATTGATTAATAGCAAGTCGTAATTAAGTGTAACAGTCAATTAAAGAATTGACATAAAAACATAAAAAATGAAGTCTCTTTGCAAACTACTAGTTATTGCAATATTGTTACAATTTTACTCTTGCAATACAGTTAACGAAGCCGAAAACGAAAAAGTAATTAACGCTCTTCAGTTATTTACGCTATTAGACAAAGACCAAACAGGAATTGATTTTGTCAATAAAAATGAAGAATCTTCAAAATTAAATATCTATTCGTATGATAATTATTATCATGGAGGAGGAGTTGCTATTGCAGATTTTAACAATGATAATCTAACAGACATTGTATTTACCGCTAATATGTCTGAGAATAAAATTTATATAAATAAAGGTAATTTAAAATTTGAAGACATTACTACTAAAGCTAACATCAATAAAGATGAAGACGATTGGTGTACAGGAGTTTCAATTTTAGATGTAAATAAAGATGGGTTTCAGGATATATTTATATCACGTTCTGGTTGGTTTAAAGGTGAAGAAACACATAAACTAAGAAATCTATTGTACGTCAATAATGGTGATTTAACATTTACCGAAAAAGGTGTTGAATATGGATTTACAACCTTGTCTAGAACAACGCAAGCCTGTTTTTTTGATAAAGATAATGATGGAGATTTGGATGCTTACATCCTTAATAGTCCAAAAGGTCTAGCAATGGTCAAAACTGGTAATGATGGTAAAAGTAGAGTAGTAAATAGCGATAGAGATTACTCTGATAGTGATAAACTATACGATAATATTGACGGTAGATTTTTTGACAAAACCAAAGAAAATGGATTTGTTAATTGTGCACATGGTTTAGGTGTGATGGCTTCAGATATTGATAATGACGGATGGTTAGATTTATATATAGCAAACGACTACTCGATGCAAGATGGATTATTAATGAATCAAAAAAACGGAACTTTTAAATATAAAAGTAGAACCGCTTTTAAGCATATGTCTAAGTTTAGTATGGGATTAGATATTGCAGATATTAATAACGATGGTCTTCAAGATGTTTTTAATACAGAAATGTTAGCTAATGATAATTACGCTAAAAAAACTAATATGGCTTCAATGAACCCTATAGGATATTGGAGATTAGTAAACAGTGGTTACCATTACCAAGACATGCATAATAGTATGCAACTTAATAATGGTAATGGTACGTTTAGCGAAATTGCATGGCTTGGTAACATTGCAGAAACAGATTGGTCTTGGTGTCCGCTTATTGCAGATTTTGATAATGATGGTCATAAAGATTTATTTGTATCTAATGGTATTAAAAGAGACTCGAGAAATAAAGATTTCTCAAAAAAATTCGAAGGAGATTTAAGGAAAAACCCAGAACTTTATGACCCTAATAAGGTTGT